>NZ_CDRSSE010000011.1:0-74459 GCF_977051555.1 Segatella sp. | reverse complement strand
AGAACAATGTGAATGCGATGATAGCACATACCACGATGATCCAGAATGCGCCTCTTACTCCCTGAAAGCCCTCAGACTTCTTAGCTGGGGCTGCTTGTTTTGTAGTTGCCATAATTTTACTTTTTTTAAATTATTAGTTAATAAATTATTAATATTTTCTTTTTTCTTTCTCGCTACGTAGACCTTGAATGTGTCGTTTGTCAATAAACACAGTTAGGTTATCTATTTTGCTTTGGCAAAGATAATAAATTAAAGTTTACTATCAGCCTAATTAAGAAGTTTTAACGAGATATTGGCTTATTTTATACCAACATCTCGCATTTTTCTTACATTTTGACCCTTGAAAATGGTCTTTACGCCATTTTTTTATTTCAACTTGCCCAAAGCTTCCTTGATGCGCTTGATAGCTTCAACGATGTTCTCGTCGCTAGTTGCATAGCTCATACGGAAACAATCTGGATCACCGAAAGCGTCACCACCTACGGTGGCTACATGTGCCTCTTCGAGAAGGTACATGGCAAAATCGGTTGAGTTGTTGATGGTCTTCTCGCCGTTGCTCTTGCCAAAGTAGCTGTTGCACTTAGGGAAGAGATAGAAGGCACCCTGTGGCATGTTTACCTCAAGACCTGGAACCTCTTTAGCCAACTTTACAATCAGATTGCGGCGACGCTCGAAAGCTACGCGCATTTCCTCTACTGCACTCTGGTCGAGTGTGTAGGCTGCTTCTGCTGCCTTCTGGCTAACAGAACATGTACCGCTGGTATACTGGCCCTGGAGTTTATTGCAGCCCTTGATAATCCATTCCGGACCAGCCAGGAAACCGATTCTCCATCCTGTCATGGCGTAAGCCTTAGATACACCATTGGCAATGATTACCTGTTCCTTCATGCCTGGTTCCTGGGCGATGCTGTGGTGCTTGCCAATATAGTTGATGTGCTCGTAGATTTCATCAGCCAGCACAAATACTTCAGGATGCTTTCTGAGAACTTCTGCCAGTGCAGCCAACTCTTCTTTAGAGTATACGCTACCGGTAGGGTTGCTTGGAGAGCAGAGAATGAGCATCTTGGTCTTCTCTGTGATGGCATTCTCCAACTGCTCTGCTGTCATCTTGAAGTCCTGGTCGAAACCGGCATTTACAATGACAGGAGTACCGCCTGCCAACTTCACCATCTGTGGGTAGCTTACCCAATATGGAGCAGGGATGATAACCTCATCGCCTGGATTTACGAGAGCCAATACTGCGTTGCAGACACACTGCTTGCCACCTGTACCAACGATTACTTCATTGGTAGTGTACTCCAAACCATTCTCGTTCTTTAATTTGGCTACAATTGCTTTTCGCAAGTCAGGATAACCTGGTACTGGTGAATAGCGGGAATAGTTCTCGTCAATAGCCTTCTTTGCTGCCTGTTTAATATTGTCAGGAGTGTTGAAGTCTGGTTCACCTACGCTCATGTTGATTACATCAATACCTTGAGCTTTCATTTCACTACTCTTCTGTGACATCGCCAGCGTTGCTGAAGGTGCCAATCTGTTTAAACGATCAGATAATTGTGCCATAATTTTATTCTTATATTTGTTTATCGTGTGCAAAAGTAAGCAAATTATTTCTTTTTCGGAAGAAAATTGAGCATTATTTCATGTTTTGTAATGAAATAATAACATAATTTTATTATCCGAGGTGCAAAGTGTGCCCCATGCGGTCTCTCTTGGTCTTGAGATAACGCTCATTGTACTTATTAGGTACAACTTCGATAGGCACATTTTCTACGATTTCCAAACCGTATGCTTCGAGACCTACGCGCTTTACCGGATTGTTGGTGAGCAGACGCATTTTGTGTACACCGAGATGGCGGAGCATCTGTGCACCGCAACCATAGTCGCGCTCATCTGGTTTGAAACCGAGATGGGTATTGGCGTCAACGGTATCGTAGCCTTCTTCCTGGAGTTTGTAGGCTGCAATCTTGTTCATCAGACCGATGCCGCGTCCTTCCTGCTGCATGTAGACAACAACTCCCTTTCCAGCCTCGTCAATCATCTGCATGGCCTTGTGGAGCTGCTGGCCGCAGTCGCAACGCTTGCTGCCCAGAATATCGCCTGTAGCGCAAGAAGAGTGAACACGAACAAGGATAGGCTCGTCTTCTTTCCATTCTCCCTTGATGAGTGCCATGTGTTCCAGACCATTGCTTGACTGGCGGAACGGAATGAGGCGGAAGTGTCCGTATTCTGTAGGCATGTCTACCTCTTCGCCCACTTCGATGAGTGATTCTTTCTTGAGGCGGTATTCTATCATGTCTTTAATGGAAATAACCTTGAGGTTCCATTCCTTTGCCATCTTCATCAGCTCTGGCAGACGTGCCATGGTGCCGTCTTCATTCATGATTTCCATGAGTGCGCCTGCTGGATAGAGACCTGCCATTTTACAAAGATCGATGGCTGCTTCTGTGTGTCCGCTTCTTCTTAACACGCCGTTATCTTGTGCGTAGAGCGGATTGATGTGTCCCGGTCTGCCGAAAGTCTGTGGGGTAGAGTTCGGGTCTGCAAGTGCTTTGATGGTTTCGGCACGGTCGTGTGCAGAAACACCGGTAGAGCAGCCTTCCAGTTTGTCTACGGTTATGGTGAATGGTGTGCCTAATACTGAGGTGTTCTCTGAAACCTGATGAGGCAAGTCGAGTTCATCGCAGCGGCTCAATGTGATAGGGGCGCAGAGTACACCTCTTGCGTGTTTCAGCATGAAGTTTACTTTTTCTGCATCTATCTTTTCGGCGGCAATGATGAGGTCGCCTTCGTTTTCGCGGTCTTCATCATCAACAACGATGACGAACTTTCCTTCCTTGAAGTCTTTTACTGCATCTTCGATGCTATTTAATTTGATTTCTGACATGTTTGATACCTTATTATATAGTTACATTTTACTTTTTCTGTTCTCTAATCCGATGGATGATGTCCGTGTTGGTCTGACTGATGACCTTGAGGTCACGGAACAGGCGCAGTCGGAATCGCCACATTCTCAAGTATAGCAGTGTGCCTACTGGGAAGATGATGGCTGCAATGATGTTGAGCCATTTCCGCTCGAATGGGCGTGTATGTGCCTTGAGTGAAAGAACCGGATATTGGTTCATATCGTGCAGGATATACTTGTTGGCGGTGTTGGTCAAATCTTCTATCACTTCTTCCAGTTCGGCATTGATTCTTTCTATCTCATGATCTGGCTCGTATTTGAAGAATACATTGATGAAGTTAGGAAGATGAACCAGTTTGTGCTCCTTATTATATAAGGTGATGTCTTGGTTGATTCTTTCCAGTTTCTCTGCATCCGTCTGATAATCCGGATCGGTGATGATGACTTCCTTGCCGAAGTAATGGCGTTTCTGTCGTAAACCGAGCAGTTTCATGAAGAACTCTTTGTAAACATCCATGTTGAATACGGAAGAGTCGTTGGTTGCCTTGTAGGTTACGAAGATAGCCAAAGGCGTCAATACTGCCGGCGCAAGACCTTTTCCGAACCAAATGGCCCACATGCCACTTCTAGACATTCTGTATCCTGTATTGTCGAGGATAAAGAAGACGATGAACACAAGTACGGAGATGACGACAGGGAAACCCAGTCCTCCCTTTCGGATGATGGCTCCTAATGGTGCTCCGATAAAGAAGAAGATCAGACACGAAAGGGCCAGGGTGAACTTGTTGATAGCCTCAATCTTGTGCTGTCTTATCATGTAGTCTGCATCGCTCGTTGACATCGATTTGAAATCAAGGTCAGAAAGCTCCTGTTGTACGGTAGACTGTGCCTGGTTTACCGCCATGAGTTTCTTGTCTTGTGGCAACTTATTATATAAGGTGTCGAAATTGAGTTTTTCGCCCTTCTTGATTTCATTGAGTGAGTCTTTCTTGTTGATGCGCTGTACACCACCATAGAATCTCACGTTGGCTTCGTTCAGATAGATTCTTCCGATAGAATCATATAATTGGTTAAGAGAATCGATGTCGTGGTTGATTTTCTCCAGACTTTTACCCTTTGCATTTCCTGAAAGCGAAGCTGCATCGGTCATACTGAAGTCTCCATCAAAGTCGAGAATGATTTTCTTGGAAACGAAAGTCTCTCGTCTGTATGGTACGGCTGCAGTATTAGCAAGTGCGCTGCTTTGCATGTTCTCAAACCATTCTCCGCTGTAGAGACTCAGAACAAGATGCTTCTTCTCTGCTGTACTCTGAAGCATGCCTGAGTCTGCCAATATGATGGCAGCATCTTCATAGCTGTCGGTCATACGGTAAATCATGATGCCGTATAGCTTTCCGGTTTTCAAATCCTTCTTCTGCACATAAAGGTTGCAGTTTGGAATACCATCATAGAAGATACCTTCAGGAATTTCCAGTTCCGGGCTTTTCTGTTTCATTGAAATCAGAAGTTGCGCCAGTTTCATGTTCGACTTAGGTCCCACATTGTTCTGGAAATAGAATGAGCCAAACATGATGATGACGGTGATGACGATGAGTGAGCGGAAAGCCTGCATCAGTGAAATGCCTGCAGCCTTGATGGCAGTAAGCTCCGAACTCTCGCCGAGATTACCGAACGTCATGAGTGAGGACAGGAGAATAGCCAATGGCAGAGCCTGCGGTACGAGCATCAGACCCATGTACCAGAAGAATTGAGCCATCACGTCCATCGTGAGTCCCTTACCAATGAGTTCATCAATATATCTCCACAAGAACTGCATCATCAGCACAAACTGGCAGATGAAGAATGTTCCCATGAAGAGGAGACCAAACTGTTTGGCAATAAATATGTCTAATTTCTTAATTCTAAGCATTTCAATATTCTGTTGTTTCAGACCATTTTCTTATTTGAAATATTCGCAGGTCCGTTATTCAGCGTGCAAAGGTAATACAAAAAAATAAGAAAACCTTTATTTTTCGTTTTTTTTATATATATAATTAGGTGAAAGTGGGGCTGGAATCTGAGAAAAATGAGAAAATAAAACTTTTTTTGAAAATTTCTGCCGAAAAATTTGTTCAATCCAAATAAATGTATTACCTTTGCACCCGCAAATGAGAAATCAATTGCTTGGATGGCGGGATAGCTCAGCTGGTTAGAGCGTCGGATTCATAATCCGGAGGTCGAGGGATCGTGGCCCCCTCCCGCTACAAGATGAGAGACATCAACTTTTTAGTTGATGTCTTTTTTATGCTCTAAACTTTTCCACATTTATTCACTTCTCATAGAAAAGTTATCCACACAAGTGTTGATAACTATGTTATTCCGTTGGCTATCAGATACTTTTCTTGTTAGTAACTGATGTGGATAAGATAAAAATGAAAGATTTTCCTGTTTTTTTCTTGGTGTTTTCAGAATTTAATTATATTTTTGCACTACAAAAGACAACTATTATGAAACAGCAGCAAGTATATAACTTAAAAGAGTTTGCCGCTAAATACCAACTGAAGGACATATTTGGAGCTTATGCAGCTCATATTCATACAGATGTTTTAAATGGAAGTGTCCTGAGGGATATGGCGAGTGAACGAACACTTTTTTACAAGATATTATTAGTAAAAAGCGGAAGTGTAAAGTTTGAAGTCGTCCAGGGAACAGAAAGTGCTGAGGATGAAGAACATCAGCTTACGGCAAGTGATTTGCTTGTCGTATCGCCTAAGCATGTTTATAAGTTTACCGATATCTCGGAAGATTTTGAGGCAGAATGTGTTTTTGTTGATGAAGAGATTTCTAATGATCTGGTGTATCATCTTTCTGACGATAAACTCAAGGCGGCTCTTGATATCATTCATATGATTCGGGATATTGTGCGCCATCAGCATATTTATAAGGTAGAGATGATCCAGTCTATGGTGAATGTCTTGAAACTTCTGGTGTCAGAGTTGCCTTATGACAACCTTTTGTCGACCAGAGACTTGCGCCATAAAAAGAATGTTTATGAAATCTTTCTGCATTTGCTGTATCGCAATTTCAAGAGTGAGCGACAAATCCGGTTTTACGCCGATAAACTGAATGTTTCTTCTGCTTATCTCTCCAGAATGATAAAAGAAATATCGGGTACGACGGTCAATGATCATATTACCTCTCTTCTTTACAAAGAAATCTGTAATCTGCTGAAGCTGTCGGACATGACAATGGGAGAGATTGCTGATTATCTTCACTTTAACGACCAGAGTGCATTGACCAATTTCTTTAAAACTAGAGCTGGAATGACACCTCTTGCTTATCGTAATCAATGCAACTGATAAGATTTCCGTCACATGACCATCTTCTTATCGATAAAAAATATCCGCTTGCCTATCTTGAGGAATAGGCAAGCGGAACAGTCAAATGTTAATATTAAACTCAGATTAGTATTATTCTATATCTTATTCTAAAGTTCTTTTATGTCAGCAGTTACATCTTTTTATTTCAGGGTAAACTTGTGTGACTGCAGCATCTCTTTAGGATCGAGTGCCTTGTCCAATTCTTCCTTACTCATGATACCCTGCTCAATAACGATGTCGTATACAGAGCGGCCTGTAGCATGGGCTTCCTTAGCTACTTTAGAACTCTTCTTGTAACCGATGATTGGGTTCAGAGCGGTAACGATACCGATACTGTTCTTTACCATTTCGTAGCAACGCTCTTTGTTTACGGTGATACCGAGGATGCACTCAGAAGTCAGGGTTTCGATGGCGTTCTTCAACCATGTCAGACTCTCGAAGAGGCTTTCTGTGATGATTGGTTCCATTACGTTCAACTCCAACTGGCCTGCCTCTGCTGCAAAGCTGACAGTTGTATCGTTTCCTATTACCTTGAAGCAAACCTGGTTGGTTACCTCAGGAATAACTGGGTTAACCTTACCTGGCATGATAGAAGAACCTGGAGCCTTAGGAGGAAGGTTGATTTCGTTCAAACCGCAACGAGGACCAGAAGCCATCAGACGGAGATCGTTACAGATTTTAGACAACTTGATAGCCAGACGCTTCAAAGCAGAAGAGTAGCTTACGTAAGCACCTGTATCAGGTGTAGCCTCTACCAGGTCGGTAGCTGTTTCGAAGTTCTCGCCTGTCAGTTTGCTGAGGTTAGCAGCACAGAGCTTAGCGAAGCCAGGAACGGCATTCAGGCCTGTACCGATGGCAGTACCACCCATGTTAATCTCGTGTAAGAGTTTCACGTTGCGCTCCAGGTTGAGGATTTCCTCTTCCAGGTTGTTGGCGTATGCGTTGAACTCCTGACCGAAAGACATAGGAACTGCGTCCTGCAACTGGGTACGTCCCATCTTGATGACATCAGCATATTCGTCTGCCTTATAGCGGAATGCGCTGATCAGACCTGTCAGAGCACCTACCAGATGAGTATTCATGCGAATCAAAGCCAGGCGGATAGAAGTAGGGTATACGTCGTTTGTACTCTGGCCGCAGTTGCAATGATCATTAGGAGAACAGAACTGATAATCAGCCTTTTCGTGTCCCATGATTTCAAGTGCACGGTTGGCGATTACCTCGTTGGCATTCATGTTGACAGATGTACCTGCGCCACCCTGTACCATATCGATAGGGAAGTTCTCATGCCATTTACCGTCGATAATCTCGCGGCAAGCCTGACCGATAGCCCCTGAAATCTCGTCGTTGATAACACCGAGGGTATGGTTGGTTTCGATGGCAGCCAACTTTACGTAAGCAATGGCGATAATGAAATCAGGATAGTCGCGCATCGTCTTGCGTGAAATGTGATAGTTGTTAATACCGCGCTGTGTCTGTACACCATAAAGTGCTTCAGCAGGAACTTTGAGTTCACCTAAAAGGTCTGACTCTACTCTAAATTTTTTCTCTTCAGCCATAATATTGATTGTTTTATTGTTATTATTATTGTTTATTCTATTGATTCTTTTGGAAGCAGGTGTTATTTCCTTTATCCGTTGCAAAGATACGATGATTTTTGCATATTCTCTTTATAAAAAGTGAACCTTAATTTGTAAAAAACGAACTTTCTGCTTTTTTCAGCTCATTTTAGTCTGTTTAATAAGCCTTCAGGCGATACATTAAGCCGAGTTCGATGCGGTCGGTATTGTAATCTTGCAATCCGCTCTTTTTACTGTAGTCGTATTTTCTACCTACATAGGCCAGGAAGATACGCAGATCCTGCTTCTGTTTGCGGGCTGGATAGTATTCCAGACTGCCGATATAGCCGTATGCGGTGCGGTAGTTTTTAAACGCTTCGTTCTTTGTGGCACTTGCGGTTTCCCACATGCCTTTCAGCATCAGGTTCCAGTCTTTGTCAAATTGCCAGTTCATCTTGCTTACGATTCCCTGATAGCGTACCTTGCTAAGGTATAAGTTGCTGAAATCCTGGTTGTTGATCTCGTCCTGGGTATAAGTACTGCTGATCATTTCATCAACCACCTCCTTAGACGCAATCTTCATTCTGTCCAGATCATCGTATGTATTGTTGTAATCTACATACCATTGCAGCTTGTTCAGATTCAGTTTCTGTCCGAGACGGAAGAACCGGCTGTATTTTCCTTTAGCCTGAGTACGAAGGGAGTAAGACCAGCGGGTCAGTAACTTGTTGCCGAAGAACTTTCCGTTCCATCCGAGGCTGTATGTCAAAGGACTATTAGATTTCTCCAATGCCTCTACTTCCAGTTTCTTTCCAGCATTCGTGCCATTATCGGTTATTTTGCCGGTTGTCACCTTGGCATCGGCTCCGAACTCATCCGTGAGTTTACCGTTATATGTATTGCTCACTTCGGCAGAGAACTGTTGGGGCTTGCTTGGATTATAGAGCAGGTTGAGGGCACCTTTCGAACTGTCTACATTATCCTCCATGTCAGAGAACTGGTAGATGAACATCGGGTTCTCATCAAACTCAAACGAGCCTAGTGCCTGGCATTTCTTACCGCCCTGTATGCTCCAGGTATCGTTAAACTTCCAGCCAACCATCATATAATCGGTTGCTTTAGCGAAGTTATCTTCTCCCATCGGAGCATCAGTCTTGTTCAGACGATGACGAAAACGGTAGTAGAGATTATCTGTCAGCCAGCCGGTCATCTCTATTCTCAGGTTCTTGTTATAGAATCTTGAAGTCCATTCATCAGTTTTCGAACTGTGTTCTGTCTGGAAACTTTCTGCAAAATTCACGTAGAAGTTCAGCGCCTTCTGTTTCTTCTCTATGTTGGTAACCTTGGAGTAGAGCGATTCGATGTCGCCGTCATCTCCACCCAGTCCGTCATTTGTGCCTTGTGCCCATGCACAGTTCGGCAACATCGTAGCTATTGTAAAAGCTGAAAGCATGATGCTTTTCTGGTAATATTTCATAATGATTTCTTTTTAAAGGTTTATAGGAATTGAATAATCAGATATCCCACACCGATAGAAACGATGGTGGTTGTGAAGCCTGCCAACTGGAACGAGTGGTTGATGACAAATCTTCCGATTCGGGTACTGCCTGTACGGTCGAAATTGATAGCAGCCACTGCAGTAGGATAGTTTGGCAAGAAGAAATATCCGTTTACAGCAGGGAACATGGCAACGAGTGCCAGAGGCGAAATGCCGATGCCGCCGATACGGGCACCGATGAAGATGAGGGCTAATACGATAGCCAGTTGTAGTAGTATTATTGCTGTTGCCATAATGTTGTTTTGTTATTTTGTTTTCTTTTATTGACAGTTAGTTGTAATGAGAGTTTTCTTATATCTTTTTCTCGGTTGCAAAATTACTGCATTTTTGGCTGAAATTCTTTATAAATTTTAGACCGATATTTGTAAAAAACTGACCAAAGGGGGAAATATTCAAAAAAAAATTGTAAATTTGCAGCGTTAAGTCTTATTTTGAGGCATTTTAGAATGTCTCTACCTTATAAACATAGAAATTGTATAAGCCGTATGAAACGTAACTTACACCTTATTATATATGTAGCTTTCATCGTGTTGCTGACCGGTTGTGCTCAGCAGCCCAGGAAGTATGTCATTGGCGTATCCCAGTGTTCGGAAGATATCTGGCGCGATAAACTGAATAATGAACTCAAGATGGGCGAGTATCTCAATGATTCGCTTATCGTGAAACTGGCTTCTTCCAACGATAATAGTGTGTTGCAGAATAAGCAGGTTAACCAGTTTATCGATGAGGGGGTAGATTTGCTGATAGTATCGCCTAACCAGTTGAGTGCTATATCCAAGGCTGTAGAGCGTGCTTACGATAAAGGTATTCCTGTGATTCTCTATGACAGGAAGACCAATTCTGATAAGTATACGGCTTTTATCGGATGCGATAACTATACGATAGGTAAGTCGATGGGAACTTTTATCGCCCAGCAGCTTCAGGGTAAGGGGCGCATCGTTGAAATCAGCGGTTTAGAAGGTTCTTCGCCTGCTCTGGAGCGCCATCGTGGTTTTATGGATGCTATCAAGCCTTATCCTGGGTTACAGGTTGTAGCCTCGGAGGGAGGAAACTGGAAGGAAGAGGGTGGAATCCAGGCAATGAAACGTATCTTGAAACAGACACAGGACTTTGATTATGTCTTTGCTCACAACGACCGTCTTGCCTGGGGTGCTTATGTTGCTGCCCGACAGATGGGTGTAAAGCGTAATTATAAGTATACCGGAGTAGACGGCATGGCAACCGAAGGCGGTGGTCTGGAACTTGTACGCGATGGTATTTTCGAAGCCTCTTATCTTTATCCTACCAAGGGTGATGAGGTTATAGCACTTGCCATGAAGATATTGAAGCATCAGCCTTATGAACGCGATAATTATCTGAGCACTTCTATCATAACCCAGGCAAATGCAGATCTTACCTTGATGGAGGCTAGGGATGCCGAGCGCCAGGCACGCAATCTGAAGACTTTGCATAAGCAGGTAGACCGGTATCTGTCTGATTATAACGCTCAGAAAATCATGCTTATTGGTCTGGGCCTGTTCCTCTTTGTTTGCCTTGCAGCGGCGGCTTTGATTTTCAGAGGTTATCTGGTAAAGGTAAAACTGAACGAAAAATTGGCTAAAACCAATGGCGAACTGAAGCGACTGAATGTAGAATTGGGTGAAAAGAATGAGGAGTTGAAACGATTGAATGAGGAGGTCTTGGAACTCACTCATTCCCGTCTGGTGTTCTTTACCAATATCAGTCATGAACTTCGCACGCCTTTAACCCTGATTGCCGACCCGGTAGAGATGCTGCTTGAAGATACCGGCATCAAGGGCAAGAGCCGCGAACTCTTGAAGATGGTGCAGCGTAACGCACTTGCCCTCCAACAGTTGGTAAGTAACATTCTTGATTTCCGTAAGATTCAGAACGGCAAGATGGAGTTGAAACTCTATCGCTTCGACATTGTGAAGACCTTGGCGATGTGGGTGAGCGACTTCCAGCTTACTGCCGAACGCAAGCAGATCAGTCTGCATCTGGATGCGAATGACTTGAAAGGCAGCCATGAAATGATTGCCGATCAGGAGAAGATTTCCCGTATCGTGTTCAATCTGTTGAGCAATGCCTTGAAATATACGCCTGCTGGTGGCGAAATCTTTGTATCGTTGAAAGATGAAGGTGCCAATCTCCGTCTTGACGTGAGAGATACGGGCAAGGGTATCTCGCAGGATGAGGCTGATAAGATCTTTGAACGCTTCTTCCAGGCTAAGGGTGCTGCCAGCGGTACGGGTATCGGTCTGGCTCTGGTAAAATCATTTGTTGAGTTGCATCATGGTGAAGCTAGGGTAGAGAGCGAACTGGGTAAGGGCTCTGATTTTATCGTTGTAATTCCTCGTGAACAGGAGTGTGATTCTCAAGTTATCCACAATGATGTGGATATTGTGGATAACTCTGTAAATGCTTATACGCCAGATGGTAAGAATGTGGTAGATGAGACAGTTTTGCAATATATTGACGATGGAGACAGAAGTCGTGGAAAAGTACAGCAGTTGGTTAGTGAGAATACCAATCGCCCTACAGTTCTGGTTATTGATGATAATACCGATATCCGTCAGTATGAGCGTACGCTTTTGCAGGATGAGTATATTGTTCTTGAGGCCGCTGATGGTAAAGAGGGATTATCCGTAGCTATAAAAGAGGTACCTGACCTGGTAATCTGCGATGTGATGATGCCTGTTATGGACGGATTGGAGTTTACTGAACAGCTGAAGACGAATACGGCAACCTCTCATATCCCTGTTATTATGCTCACGGCGAAGAACCTGGAGGAGCATCGCGCTGAGGGTTATGAGCATGGAGCTGATTCCTATATTACCAAACCATTCCACAGCAAGGTGCTTCTCGCTCGTATCGAGAATCTTTTGCGACAGCGTCAGCTTCTGAAACATCTTTATCAGGGTTCGCAGGAGGCAGAGAAGGAGATTTCTGAGTCTCATCTGGAAGACCGTGACAAGCAGTTCCTCAAGCAGCTTCAAGCCATTATCCAGCAGAACCTTTCTGATAGCGAGTTTGGAGTCGAGGATATGGGACAGCAGATTGGCTTAAGCCGTGTGCAGCTTTATCGTAAGGTGAAGGCGATGACAGGCTCTTCTGTTGTCGACTTGCTCCGTAAGGCCCGCCTTGCCAAGGCTAAGCGTTTGCTCGAAACCCGTAGCATGAGTGTATCCGAAGTTGCCTATGAAGTAGGTTTCTCTGCACCATCTTACTTCACAAAATGTTTCAAGGAAGAGTATGGAATGTTACCTGGTGATGTAGGTAATATGGTGAAATAGAGAGAAATACGCTATGCCTGAAGTGTAAAATCTATGAATCTATGGATAAAAATCGTTCAATTACTAGTATAAAAAGTACATTGTATCATTTTTGTCACTATTTGAACGATAATTGTACCTAGGTTTCACCGAAACTTACTACCTTTGCACCAGAGTTTAGAAGTTTATAAATTGTTTCATGCAGAAATAGTTGCATTTTCATAGGTTTATGTTTTAAGGTTATAGGATTGAGTATTCATTAAGGTTGGTAGTTTTCTTTAAGGTTAAAAGTTTTGTTTTGGGAAATAACTAGTAATGAGAAAAAGCAGCTGTAGACGTGATGTCTGACAGCTGCTTTTCGCATTTTGTCTGGTTTTCTTTTAAAGAGATTCTATACAGTACCGCCCTTTCCTACACTTTTTATTCCCAATCTTCGAATTCCAGTTCCAGTTCTTTGTATTCGGGCTTGAAACTGCTGTTCTCTTTATCTTGCTTCCTGGCTTCTTCTGTTGAGGCATTGCTTACGGATAGACCAAGCAGGCGGATGGGATGCGCCGAGGAGTAATCTACCTGTTTCAGTAGCCGTTTGGCAAGAGGTAGAATATCATCCTTCTTTTTCAGAACCTTTTCTTGTGAGATGCTTCGTGTTATCTGGGTAAAATCGGCAAACTTCACCTTCAGCGTCAGGGTCCTTCCTTCGAAACCGCTTTTGGCGATGCGCTCCAGCAGTTCGAGTACAGTATGATACAATTCGATAATCACAGCCGATTTGGCATAGATATCTTCCAGGAAAGTCTGTTCGCAGCCTACCGATTTCCGTTCCCGGTAGGTGATGACCGGCCGTTCGTCTATCCCTCTTGCAAAATCATAGAAGATGTGTCCGGCTTTTCCGAACACTTCTACCAGATGTTCTTCGGATACTTTCCTCAGGTCAGCTCCGTTGAAGATACCCATGAAATGCATCTTTTGCAGTGTTTTCTTGCCCACGCCCCAGAAATCCTCTACAGGAAGCTGGGCAATGAAATCGAGCGCCTTGTCGGGATGAATGGTGCAGATGCCATCCGGTTTGCGATAGTCAGAAGCCACTTTGGCGAGAAACTTGCAGTAGCTGATGCCTGCCGAGGCAGTAAGCCCTGTAGCCTCCTTGATGCGAGCCTTTATCTCCTTGGCAATATCCACAGCCAGTTCTATCCCTTTCTTATTCTGTGTTACATCAAGAAAGGCCTCATCAATGGAGATAGGTTCGATGAGATCGGTATATTCCTGGAATATCTGATGTATCTGATGGGATATTTTAGCATAATAATCATGCCGGCAGGGCACGATAATGAGGTTAGGGCAGCGCTGTTTGGCTTGAGCGATGGATTGCGCCGAGTGAACGCCATACTTCCTTGCCTCATAGCTAGCTGTAGAAACCACACCACGAGGTCCGTCGAAGCCAACCGCTACTGGTTTGCCCCGAAGTTCCGGATTGTCTCTTTGCTCTACTGCCGCAAAGAAGGCATCCATGTCGATATGTATAATCTTGCGCTCTGTCATTCTTGCCTTATTTTCCTCAAAAGTACAAAAAAGATGCGTTACCACAAAATCTAAACAGTTTTTTATTGTTCCTTAACGTTTTCGGGTATCAGCCTTCGTCGCCCATCGCAACAGGCTGCGTTGGTCATCGCAAGTACTTGCGTTAGCCAATGAAGCTATCTGTGTCTGCTTCCAGAGTCGTCTCCGATAGCTTATTGAGTCGTCTCCGTTCATTCATTGAGACGTCTCCGATAGCTTACAAAGCCGATTGAATATGCTAACTCAGTTACTTTAGTAAGCTCACTCAGCCACTTTAGTAAGCTGATTCAAGCACTTGAACTCATTAACTCAAGCACTTGACCTCATTAACTCAAGTACATCATAATGCGTTCTTAATAGTCTGTTGTGATTGTTTTTTATTGCAAGAATTGCCATGTTGCCATATCTTACAACTAACTGTCAGATTATAAGTATATTAAGGCTATGGCAATTCTCTGTATTTGGACTTTATCTGCCATATAATTGCCATAAAATGGAGATATTCAGGTGTTTTAGAGGCAAAAAGACAGGAAGTATTGCGCAAAAATACTTGTTTTCGGTTCTATACTTAGCTATTTCCATTGTTTTTTAGTAGTATTCGGTTCAATGCATGGTGAATTCCATAGCTTTTCCGTAATGTCTTAGACGAAACCGTTGAAATTACGTCCCGATGCGGCATCTGATACGTCCCGACGTAACAACCGACGCGTCGCGATGCAGCGTAAGCTACGTCGCGACGCATTTTCAGCTACGTCCTGCCACCATCAAGTGAGTCTTTTGTGGATTTCAAGTAAGCCTCTTTTAAACATTACGTAAGCCACTTTGGGGAGCTGCTACAACTCGAACTTTCAAATTTGCGTATTTTCAATATTATTCGTATCTTAGCACAGCGTAAGTGGCAAATAGTCAGTAACTTTTATATAAAGATAAAGAAAAGCTTGCCGTAGAAGGTGAAAGCTTGAAATTGAGACCATGGGAAGCTGTGGTCTTGAAGATTAAGTAAGTTTTGTGTTGTTGATTTTATCTATTAGTATTATATGAATGTACATTTACTGATACATATATTACCTATTTTTAGGTATTGTGAACAATTTAATTTTGTCGTATCTTTGCACCCAAAAAAATAAGTTAAAAGTTCAGTATGAAACATATCCTATTGCTTATGATGCTTTTTGAGGTGAGTCTGATGGGAAAGGCGCAATCTATGTCTGGCAAAGTTGTGGACAAAGATTCTCATGAAGCGATTATCGGTGCTGTCGTGTATGTGGGTAGTTCTCAGAAAGTGGCAGCTATCACTGATATTAACGGGCGATTTTCCATAGATGCAGCCAATGCAGGTAAATCTCTTAAGATTACTTATATAGGATACAAAAACTATTTAGGTAAGTTAAACCAGGCTCTCTATGAAATGGAACCGGAAATCAAGTCTGTGGGTGAAGTAGTGGTTACAGCTCAGGAGTCCAAGAGTCTGGCTTCTGCTTCTGTTATCGAGAAGCATGCCATGGAGCATCTTCAGCCTTCAAGTTTTGCGGACATTCTCGAACTGTTGCCTGGTGGGCGTTCCAAAGATCCGGATTTGAGTAGCCCTAATACGATTCGTATTCGGGAAGCCGGAAATCCTTCAGGATATACTACCACTTCCCTCGGAACGAGTTTTGTAGTAGATGGAGCTCCCATCAGTACCAATGCCAATATGCAATATGTGGCTGGGGCTTGGGATGCAGCAACAACATCCAGAGAAAATATGAATGCCGGAGTGGATATGCGTAGCATCTCTACCGATGATATCGAGAAAGTAGAGGTGGTACGTGGCATTCCATCAGTAGAATATGGCGATTTGACAAGTGGTCTGGTGAAAATAGAACGCAGGAAGGGTGGAAATGACTGGAATGCCCGTCTGAAAGCAGATATGGGCAGCAAACTCTTTTATCTTGCAAAAGGATTGGAATGGACTCCTCATCAGATGACCCTCAATCTCAGTGTTGATTACCTCGATGCGAAGGCGGATCCAAGAAACCGGCTTGAAAATTACAGGAGACTGACGTTTTCTGCCCGGTTCGGAAAAACTTGGTTAACAGATCTTTACCGCTGGAAGATTTCGTCCAATCTCGATTATACCGGTTCTTTTGATAATGATAAAGTTGATCCGGATCTCAATAATCAGGCAGAGGATTCTTATAAGTCCCAGTATAATAAATATGCGTTTAATTCACATGTAAGTCTCGCTCCCAAGAAACGCATTTGGTTTAAGTCGCTGGATCTGACTTTGTCAGCCTCTTATGAGTATGACCTTATCAAGCGAACCAAACTGGTACAGCTGACCCGCCAGACTGTGGCAGCTACAGCAACTACACAAGGGGTTCATGATGGAGTCATTCTTCCCTATAAATATGTGGCTTATCATGATGTAGAAGGAAAGCCGCTCAATCTTTATGCTAAGGTCAATGGTAAATTCCAGGTTCCTTCTCTTGTGGTTTCCAATACCTTGCTGTTAGGCACCGATTGGAATTACGACAAGAATAAAGGACGGGGGCAGATTTATGATGTAACCCGCCCTCTTTATGCAGGTTCCATGTCATGCCGTCCCCGAAATCTTTCTTCAATACCCTCCAACCAACAGTGGGGAATTTATGCTGAGGAACAGTTGACATTGCCTTTTGCTGGTCATTCTCTTGAACTGGTAGCCGGTATAAGAGGTACGCAGATGTTGAATCTGCCCGATAATTATGAGATACATGGTAAGTTTTTCTGGGATCCCCGTATCAATCTCGGCTTGACTTTTCCGAAATTCAATATTGGCAAGCTACCATCATTTATCAGAATAGCAGGTGGAATAGGTGAACATACCAAAATGCCTACTTTGGAACAGCTTTATCCTGATCCTGTATATCTGGACTTAACCCAGCTGAATTATTACCATACGAATCCAGCGTATCGCCGTATCAACCTGATGACGTATGTGATAGATGCAACCAATCAGAATCTGAAGCCAGCACGTAATTTCAAATGGGAGGTGAGTACTGACATCAATATAGGAGGCAATCGATTGTCTGTCACACTCTTCAGGGAGAATATGACTTCAGGCTTCCGTTTGCAAACGGCTTATGCTCCCTATATATATAGGTGGTATGATGCATCGGGAATTGATGCCGATGCACTGTCGGCTCCACCTTCTTTGGAAGGATTACCCTTTGAGGAACGTAAGGAACTGAGGGGCTACAGTTATTACACCAATGGCAGTCAGACTCTCAAACGGGGAGTGGAATACACCTTTGCTACCCGAAGAATAGAAAAACTGTTCACCAGACTCACCATCAATGGGGCATGGTTCCGCACGGTTTATCGTAATTCTGTGGTAGAGACTTATCGCCCAAGTGCTGTTATCGGCAGTAAGCAGATACAGTATGTGGGGTATTATGAACATGATGGAGGCAATATGAATGAAATGCTCAATACCAATTTCACGTTAGATACGGATGTCCCCAAGTTGAAGTTGGGCTTCTCAATATCCGCCCAATGCCTATGGTATACGCTGAAACAGAGTAAAGAGGTGAGTAATTATCCTACCAGCTATATGGATAATGACGGTGTGATGCATGAGTGGAAAGCAGGTGATGAAAATGATGCTTATCTCAGGTATCTGGTCAGGGATTATAACGACAGCTATTATCTCAAATACCGAGTACCTTTTGCCATGAATGTCAATTTCAAGGTAACAAAGAAACTCTTTGATGAGAAACTGAATGTAGCTCTGTTCTGCAACAAACTGTTGGATTATACTCCCGAATATGAAAACAATGGAGTAACGATCCGCCGTCATGTAACTCCCTATTTTGGATTAGAAATGAATGTAAAGATATGAAGAGATTGTTGATTATATGTATGATGACCTGTGGTTTTATCATTTCCTCCTGTCATCAGGATGAAGATTCCCTGTTTGCCGAAGCTGCCATCGTGTTGCAGGGAGAAACGGATATCGTGCTCGACAGGGTCCAGGGTACGGTAAGTCTTACCAATCTGAATACAACCCAGGTTTTCACTGTATCATCATTTGAAGGGAATATAGCCAGAGCCAGTATTCTTCGGGGTTCTTATGCTATCCTGGTAGAGGGTACTGCCCAGTATCATGACGCTTCAGGTAAAACCTACATCAGGATGTTCAGGGCAAGTACCGATTATGTGGGATTGGAAAAGGAAGGACATAATGAAGCGATGTTGAACATAATTTGGATGTAAATCATGAAGAAGAGATATTTCATATTATTTCTGTGCTGTGTGTCTTGGCTTACTGGAAGGTCTGCAGTAACAGATTCTGCCAGGATAGAGCATCATGCTATGTGGAAAAACTGGCAGAAGGAGACAGCATGGCAAAATCCCGCCATTCATGGGCTTAGTCTCACGCTGCCTTATTCTGAAGTGTATGTCCAGATGGATTACCTGCATCAATCTGCTCCCTTTGTACTGCAGAAGGGAACAGGGCATTTCCTCTCTGAGGCCAAGGCTGAGACCTTTCTTCGCTTGAGCAACCACTCTTCTGCTTGGGGAGCAGCATCTTACATGACGGGAAAGCAATATCAGGTCAGCTGGAATTCTTCTTCTGATTATGATTTGCTGAATCCTTATATTCTGGCAGATACTCTAGGAGGTGACACACATCGTGAACGGTATGGTTTTCAGGGCGGATATGCTGTTAGCAAGGGGAAATTCCAACTCGGTATTGAAGCGATTTTCAGAGCAGAACATGAATATCGGGATGTGGACCCGAGAATGCGAGGTATTGTCACAGATCTGACCCTACGCCTTGGTACTGCCTATGATCTCGGGAAATACCAGTGGGCTGCCGCTCTAGAAGGGAATGTATACAAGCAGACCAATGATGTGGATTTCTATCGGGAACTGGGCGTTATACCTGAATTTCAAATGACAGGATTGGGAACAGAATACAGTCGTTTCTCCGGAGATAAACGCACCTTATATTATAAAGGTGGAGGATATGGAATAAATCTGGATGCCAATCCTCTGGACGAAACTGGTTTTTATGGTCATGCCAAGCTTTGGAGACGGCAATATAAACGTATGCTTGCCGATTTGAATTCCGTACCCTTAACCCAGTTGTTTTATCATTCTGCAGAAGTCTCCTTGGGATGGAAGCACATGGGAGGGACCCGTCAGGCAGCCGTAGATGGAAACCTTGTTTTTGTCAGACGTAGTGGTGATGAAAACATCATTGGCAAGTCCTCTGCCCAATATTATCCTATTATCGGTAAACTTACGATGTATAAGAATTATCTTATAGATACCTATCTCAGAGGACTTTATGGATGGGAGAGTGGCTCTGGTACATGGTGCTTGAATGGAAAGATCGGATATTGGAGCAATCGTGAGCGATATGTCTATCCTGAGCGTAAAATGGAGGCAGCTAAAATCTATGGAAGATTGGGTGGACAGTGGATGCGCAGTCTCTCCCGAACTGTGGCCCTTACTGTGGACATGGCGGCAGCCTATTATGGTAATGTCAGTTCTGGTATCGTCATGCCTTATGCCAATATGAAGGCTTCGTTCCAGGACATGATCAATCATCAGTACCAGTTTGAAAAAGCAGGCTATGGAATGCTCTCTGCTAAGATACGTAGTGATTATCGGCTATCAGGCTCACAGATCGGCTTGTTTGCCGAATTAGGTGGAGATTGGATAACTTGTTCTGAAAACGAACACCAGCACCATCTGCATTTGGCTCTTGGTATCACATTCTAAAGTATAATATAGTATTAATGTAACTAAAAGTAGAAAAATGAAAAAGTTAATTTTAAAGAGTATGATGTTGCTTTCGGTGTTGGCATTGACTTTCACCTCTTGTAGCGACAATAATGACAAAGTAGTTACCACTCCTGTGTCATTGAGTATTGAAATGCCATTGGGACTGGAGAATATAGTTCTCTCCAATGCCAAAGCGGTTTTTACCAATGTAACTACCAATGAAACGTTTATCCAGGAACAGTTCCAGGAAAAAAATGGTAGCTTTATGGCATCTCTTGCCGATGTGCCTGAAGGAACATACAATGTTGCCATCAGCGGTGACCTGAGTTTTACTAAGGATGGTATTGCCGGTAGCAGTAAAATCAATCAGAAGAGCGAGAATGTGAGTGTAAAATCCGGCAATGCCCAAGTCAAGTTGGCTGTGAACACATTCAATGCTAAGGGAGGTTTCGTTATCTCAGAGATTTTCTTCACGGGTACGCTTACTCCAGAAGGAAAGCAGTATTCTGATGACCAGTATTTCATTCTTTCCAATAATTCTGATGTTACGCTCTATGCAGACAGTATAGCGGTTCTGGAATCTAAGTTCCTCACAGTATCAAAATATGATTATAATCCGGATATCATGAACGAAGCTATGACGGTAGATGCTATCTATATGATTCCAGGAAAGGGTACGGAAGTTGCAGTAGAACCAGGCAAATCACTTGTTTTGGCATTGAATGCCAAGAATCATACAGAAGCAAACTCAGCTTCATTTGATTTAAGTAAAGCTGATTACGAATTCTATGATGAGAGTTCAAATCCACGCTTCACAGACGATGACAATGCCAGTGTTCCTAATCTGGATAAATGGTATTGCTATTCATTTACCTATTTCTCTTTGCATAACCGTGGATTCAAGACTTATGCCATTGCCCGTATGCATGGCGATAAGGAGAAGTATCTCGAAGAGAATACTTACGATGCCAGCTATGTGATGGAAGTGAAGGGTAATGCTTATCATATGACAGCAAAGAACTGTATCAAGGTTCCTAATTCCTGGATACTGGATGCGGTTAATCTTTCTATTGCATCTATGTGGCAATGGAATCTGGTATCTGCAAACCTTGATGCAGGATGGGCTCATTGTGGTCAGGTAGACAAAGATGAAAACCGCTACGGCAAGTCGGTAATCCGTAAGAAGGATGCTGATGGCAAATGGGTTGATACCAATAATTCTACCAATGATTTCGAATCAGATGCAACAGCCTCTTTCCTGAAGAAATAGGCATTCTTGTATAATTTTAAAAAGAAGATTTATGAAGAATCAGTTTTTAGGATTATTCCTTCTCTCTTTGTTTCCTGCTTCGTTGTTTGCTCAGACTGTGGAGCAGGACACTTCCGTGCGACAGGGCAAGTTGAAGAATGGACTGACTTACTATATACGACATAATAATAAAGAGGCAGGCCTTGCCGACTTCTATATTGCCCAGCGCGTAGGTTCCATCCTAGAGGAACCCCGTCAGCGTGGACTGGCTCATTTTCTGGAGCACATGGCTTTTAATGGTACCAAACATTTCCCTGGCAAGGGGAAGAAGTTGGGAATCGTGCCTTGGTGTGAAACCATTGGTGTTAAGTTTGGTGCCAACCTGAATGCCTATACATCTGTAGATCAGACAGTCTATCACATCGGTTCAGCTCCTGTCAAGCGTGAGGGCATTATCGATTCCTGCCTTCTGGTACTCAACGACTGGAGCCAGTATATCAATCTCGAACCTAAGGAGATAGACAAGGAACGTGGTGTTATTCATGAAGAGTGGAGAAACCGGCGTACCGGTATGGCCATGCAGCGCATGATGGAGAATGTGATGCCAAAAATCTACAAGGGAAGCAAATATGAAGATTGTATGCCTATCGGCAGTATGGATGTTGTTGATAACTTTCCTTACAGAGATTTGCGCGACTATTATCAGAAGTGGTACAGGCCTGATCTTCAGGCCATCGTGGTTGTGGGCGACTTCGATGTGGATATGATGGAGAAGAAAATCCAGAAACTTTTCGGTAAGATCAAAGCCCATAAGAATCCTGCCGAGCGTGTCTATTATCCCGTAAATGACAACGACAAGATGATAGTTGCCATTGAGAAGGACAAGGAGCAGCCTATTATCATCGGCCATCTCTACATGAAAACCGATGCCACTCCTGACAGCGAAAAGAGCCAGGTAAAGTATCAGCGTGATGATTATGTAAGCGGACTCATCACTTACATGCTCAATGGTCGTCTCTCAGAAAAGAAACAGGTGGCAAATCCTCCATTCATGAGTGCTACCGTAAGGAATGGTGCTTTTTTTGTTTCCCGAACCAAGGATGCCTTCAGTATGAGCATCAGCTGCAAGCAGGATCACGTACTCGGTGGTATCTCCGAGGCTGTGGGCGAAGTAGAGCGTGCCCGCCAGCATGGTTTTACAGAGAGTGAACTGGAACGTGCCAAGAAACTCTATCTCAATGCGGCAGAACGAAAATTAAAGATGGAGAAGGACTATCGCAACAGCCATTACGTAAGCCAGTGTGTGGATCATTTCCTTGAAGGAGAGCCTATCCTTACTCCAGCCTATAATCTGCAACTGGTAAAGCAGTTTGATGGTGAAGTAACCCTGGCTGAGGTTAATCAGTCTGTAGGTAACATCATTACGGATAAAAACCAGGTATTTGTGATGTATGGCCCTGATAAGGAAGGATTTGTTATTCCTTCAGAATCAGAAATAGAAGCTACGGTACTTGCTGCCCAGAAGAAGCAATATGAACCATATCAGGAGGAAAAGATTCCTTCTACGCTGATGTCTGCCTTGCCAAAACCGGGCAAGATTGTGTCTGAAAAACCATACGGCAAGTTTGGCATGACAGAGATTACGCTCAGTAATGGTATGAAGGTTTACGTAAAACCTACCGACTATCAGGCAGACCAGGTAATGATGAGCATGCGCGCTGAAGGTGGAACCTCACTTTACGGAAACGGGGATATTCCTAATTTCTCTCTCTTGACAAGTGCCATCACAGAAGCGGGTGTAGGCGACTTTTCAGCTACTGCTTTGCGTAAGGCTTTGGCAGGAAAGTCAATCAGGCTGACTCCATCCATCAGTAGTGAAGGCCAGCGTATAGCAGGCTCATCTTCTGTAAAGGATATGGAAACCATGCTCCAGCTGGCACACCTTTATTTCCTGGCACCTCGTAAAGACAATGTGGCATTTGAGGGTTTGAAGAATCGAACGCTGTCATTTCTGAAAAACCGTAATGCAAGTTCCAAGGTGGTTTACAATGACTCCCTTTCTGCCGTTCTCTATGACCATAACCTGCGTATGGCTCCTGTCACCGGTGAGGTTCTTGCCAAGGCTGATTACGGGCGCATTATGGAAATCTATCGTGAACGCTTCAGCGATGCCAGCAATTTCAAAACCGTTTTCATCGGAAAGATAGACATGGCAGAACTTCGTCCTTTACTCTGTCAGTATCTGGCTACCTTGCCTTCGACCTATAAGAAGGAGGAGACAGACAAGAAAAACGTTCCGCAGATTGTTATGAAGAACGAAAAGGTAAAGTTTGTTCATCAGCAGGAAACTCCCCTTGCCAACGTGAGCGTATTCTATTCGGGTAACGTACCGTTCTCGCCAAAGAACGATCTGGTGCTGGATGTACTGACTCGTGTGTTGCAGATTGCCTATACTGATTCTGTAAGAGAGGAGAAGGGAGGTACCTATGGAGTAGGAGTCAGTTTCAATCTAGAGAAGGATGCCCTTCCAAATGCCTTACTTCGCATTACCTACAAGAGTGATCCGAAACGTTATGAAGAGCTGAATCCAATTATCTATCAGCAACTTCAGAACATCGCAGATAAGGGGCCTTTAGCCAGCAGTATTGATAAGGTGAAGAAATATCTGAAAAAACAATACCAGCAGATGATGATCACCAACGACTACTGGAGCTATGTTATCTGGCATGAGTTGGAAGATGTGGCTGATTTTGATAAAGATTACTGTAAGATGTTGGATTCTCTTACTTCTGAAGAGGTGCAGCAGATGGCACAGACTCTGCTCAAACAGAATCATCGGATAGAGGTTACAATGTTGTCAGAGTAGTAATTCGAATATTTCATTAAAAGAAAGACCCGGCAAGAGAATAGCTGCAAGCTATCTCATGCCGGGACTTTTCATTTTACGATAGAAGTTTGTGAGAACTTTATTAAAGTTCCCATTGGACATACAAAACGACAGTAGGGACGTGTGATTACAAAGGATATTGCGATGAAAAGAAGCGCAATCACAATCACTATCCATGAGGCAGAATGGAAAATAAATGCCGAGAATGGTTCAAAATCAGTCCATTCGCTCCAAACTCCTCCCCATATACATATCATCAATAATGCCCATATCATCTTGCGAAGCTTATCAAGCCGTTTTATAGTAGAGGGTCTCATTTTTAACTTGTATTTCACGCATCTGCCAGCTATCTGTTGCAGAGAGCCATAGGGACAGACGTGGGTACAGTAATGCGACTTCTTGCCGAAGAGCGGATAGATGAAAGCTGTTACCAGCATGACAATCGCGATGATGCTGCCCGAGATTTCCATGCCATGGGCTGCAAAGCCCAGCAGGAAGGTATAAGAAAGGCAGGTACCACACCAGAAGCCGAGCACAATGACATTCAGTATCAGTTGACAGAAATGGTATCTTCTGTTCTTGATAAACAATGGCAGAATGGCTGCCATCAGGACAACAGCTATCCCTATGATGTTTCTGAGAGAGAACAGGGAAGAGCTGTTGTTTTCGGAAGGACTTAAACTGCTGCTACCATTTTCTGATTCTTCAGTCGCTAAATGCGCTTTAGCATACAGAAGTCCCTGATGCATGTTTCCGATGATAGCTTTGGATGAGAAAGTAGCACCTGTGACAGCATCCACCTTCATATCCATAGCTTTGTCTATCGTTTTCCCTTTCCATTTTTCAAACAGAGTAGAGGCATTGTCAAAGAATTCCTTGGTCTCATCATTCTTTAATGCAATGATGTTTTCTACAACGCCATTCCTGATTACTATTTTGAGTGGAACCTTTCCTCCATATCCCATGATGTTGGATGCTAGAACAGAAGTATTAATCTCTGCTCTTCCGTTTCCAAGCATGCGTAGCGTGTCGTTGTTTGCAGTTTCTGCCTTCTGTTCAGATTTGAAAGAGTACCCAAACAGTTCTTGATGTTTTGTGATGGCAAGTGATGAAACAACAACCAGACAAATGAAAAGACTTACAACCTGTTTTATCCGGAAAAATGATTTCATATTACACTTAATCCTTTCTTTCCTGTTTTCTCTTATTTATGTTTCAGGTAATATGCAATACCGCGTTTCACGTTTTCTTTAACTGCTTTGCTGGAGAAAGTGGCTCCCGTAACACCATCTACTTGGACCGTAGCTGCCTTGCTGGCTTTCATGCCGTTCCATTTGTTGAGCAAACCCTGTTTTACTTTATTGAAGAATTTGGGAGTTTCCTGGTTGGCAAGCGGTTTGATATCAACAATCTTTCCTTTCTTGATGTGGATGGAGAGAGGGGTGTTGCCACGAAATCCCCTTACATCTTTACCCAAAGTAGTGGTGTTGATAATGTAACTGCCATCTGCTTCTTTCGTCATAATCTCTGAATGAGAACTTTTGGTTGTTGCAGTCATGCTACCAATCAATCCTGTGCTCAGTAAGGCTGCTAAAATGAATATTCTTTTTTTCATAATTGTGTTGATATTTCTATAATAGAATGCAAAATTACACAATTATTCTGTAATATACAAGACCCTATAGAAAAATCATCATTTTTAGGTATAGCCCTTCCAATGACGAGAATGAACCTTCCATTGCAATGGTGGCAGAATCTGTCTTCCCAAATCTCATCCAAATATCAAAAAAGCTAGAAAAACCTTGTTGTTTCTGTGCGTGATAAGAGAAAATTGATCAACTAATGAGCACTAACTATTCGCCAGAGTTAGTTAACGCCAAGGGCAGAATATAACTGCCCAAGTTTTCGCTTAATTTAAATAGAACCCACTTTTTCAAGTGGTCTCATATATAATAAATAGTAGAGAAGAAGAAAAGTATTAGCTACACCGCAGAAAAGTGTGAAATTCCGTTCGTGTAATAGCAATTATGTTACAATGAACGGAATTTTTTATTCGATGAAATGATTTTTAAAGCCGCTGTTCAGACCTTTATGTACTTTTGCAGCAGAAAATCAAAACAATAACGCTAACAAATTAAACATTTTAAGTATGAACAACTTATTAAATGGAAAGAGCGCAGCTATGATGCTTGCACTTTCATTGGTAAATGTTACAGCAGCTTTTGCACAGGATGATAATTCAAGTGCTAAGGAAGAGGGTAACCGTAATGTGATGCTTAATGCAGCCAGTGCGAATGGTCCTCGTGAGATTCAGATAGGTTTGCCTTCTGCCGATGTCAACGTATTGGAGAATGGTCTGCCTGTTACTTACGCTACCAATCCTCATTCTGTCAATACCATCTGGCGTGGCGATGCAAGTTTGAGCCATCAGGGTTTGCTCAAGATTGCCGAGACTGCCATCACTACCGGTAATATCGGTTATGCCGTGAACTCTTTCACCCAGAAGGGTCAGAAGGGATTCAATGGTACACTGAACTATAAGAGCAATCACTTCGGATTGCAGGAATTCTCTCTGAATATGAATGGTGATTTGGGCAAGGACTGGTACTACAGCTTTAATATGTATCAGGATTTCGACCCGGGAACTTTCAAGATCAAGTCTACTCCTTACCAGGACCGCACTCAGATTTACAAGGCACTCCTCACCAAGAAGTATAACGGCAACCGTGGCGAGTTTACAGCCATGTATAAGTATGCCAACAGCCACAACGTGTATAACTACGCTACCCAAAGTGCTCCATTCATCTATGTAGGCGATGGAAGCGTAAAGGAGTATGGCGACTTCAAGCTCGGTACCACCTCTTATCTTCCTATCGATAACGAGATGACTTATCGCAATATGCGTACCGGCGAACTGGAGCAGACATCTCTCTACGATGCCTGTCTGAACAAGGCAAGCGAGGTAACTCTGATGAACAGCTACCGTTTTGATAATGGCTTGAACTGGAAGTCAACCTTGAAGTACGATCACTCTCGTGGTGCGATGGTTTACCAGAGTCCAATGTCTATCATCGATTTGAAGAGCGCTGCTAATCAGGGCGTATATAATTATATGTATCGCGACATCGACGGACAGACCAAGGCTTACAACGGTCAGTACATCCAGACCCGTATGTCATGTCTCAATGCCGGTAAGATTGATGAGGCTCTCTTCACCACCGAGCTTAGCAAGAAATTCAGTACTTCCACCTTCCGTCTTGGCGTGAACGAGTGGTTCTACCATATTGATTATTGCTCAAATACAACCATGTATGATCAGAGTGTTCCTGCTGATGGAAGCTATGCTCTTCGTGTTTGGGATGCCAACCAGCGCGACAGCTACTTCTACGATTTCAACAAGAACGCCTCTGAGTATTACAAGGGAAGCGAAAACAAGCTGGCTCTCTACTTCACTCACGATTGGGATGTTACCAGTAAGTTGAACCTCTACTATGGTGCCCGTCTGGAGTGGCAGAAGCTGAAGGGTGAAAACGCTGCAGTGAAGAATGCTAATGGTGAATTCGTAGGTCGCTTTGCCGATTACTATCTCGGTACTACGGCACCAGATAAGACTAAGATTGTTCCGGCAGACTTGAGTTACAACTGGATCAACTACGATTTCTCAGTAGCAGCAACTTATAAGTTGACCGATAACTTCGGCTTCACTGGCGATTTCACTTACATCGTGCAGCATCCTAAGTTCGAGGCTTTCGCTCCAGCTACATTGCCAAACGTAGATAAGATTTCTGTGCCACTCGGTCGTGCAGGTATCTACTACAACAACTCATGGTTGAGCTTGACATCGTTGTTCTCTTATATCTCAAAGACCAACAACAATACAACTCTCAACCTGCAGCATGGCAGTGAAATCAAGGCAGCTCCAATGTCTTACGATATCCAGACATGGGGATGGACAACCGATGCTGTGGCTCATCCATTCAAGGGATTCGATTTCCACTTTCTCTTCACTTATCAGAAGCCAACTTACAAGAAGTATGAAACCAGCGTCACCTTCAGTGATGGTGAAATCGGCAAAATCAACGCCACAGGCAATATCGTAGCAGAGATTCCTCAGATTCTCATCGAGTTGGACCCAAGCTACATGATTACCAAGGACATCAAGCTCTGGACCAGCTTCCGTTACTTCAGCAAGACCTACGCCAACATCAACGAGGCATATTACTTCAATGGTCACTGGGAGACCTTCGGAGGTTTGAACTGGCAGGCAACCAAGCGTCTGGCTCTCGGCTGCACCGTAGTCAACTTCCTCAACCAGACTGGTGCCAAGGGTAGTATCGCAGGTGCCGAGCTGATTACCAAGGATGAGGCTAAGGGCATCAAGAATCAGATTATGACGGGTAGCTATCTCCGTCCATTCACTGTAGAATTTACAGCTTCGCTGAAGTTCTAAGCGATTTAAGTCTTCTATAAACATTATCGACAGTCCCTATATATAAAAAGGTATAGGGCTGTCGTTAATAACAAAAACAAAGCTACGTTCTATATATATAAGCAATTACAATTAACAATAATAAAACAATGAGAACAAACAATATGATGAAGGCTGCCTGCCTCATGTTGATGGCATCAGCTACAACTTCTGCTTTTGCACAGAAGATGAACATCGAACACAAGGGTGATACTACTATCATCAAGGTGGAGAATCCTACCAAGTATCTTCTTCTCCCTATCCAGGAAGAGAAGGATGAGGCTCAGGTTTTGCTCGATACAGGCTCTAAGGATGATACCTGGATGGACGTTCGCCTGGCTCAGAATGGTTCTGATTACTTCGTGCCATTTGCCTTGGGCAAGGGTAAGACCGCTACCGTCAAGATTCTCGGTTTGAAGAAAGATGCGTTGGCACTCAGCTTGCTCAAGCTCAGCAATACATTCGATACAACCAATACCGATTACTATCGCCCATCTTATCACTTCACTCCGCTCTACGGTTGGATGAACGACCCTAACGGTATGGTGTATAAGGATGGTGAGTATCATCTCTACTTCCAGTATAACCCATACGGAAGCAAGTGGGGCAACATGCACTGGGGCCATGCTGTAAGCAAGGACCTGGTTCATTGGGAACATCTCGATCCAGCCATCGCCCGCGACCCAGTAGGTCATATCTTCTCTGGTAGTTCTGTAGTAGATAAGAAGAATACTGCTGGTTTTGGCAAGGATGCCATCATCGCTATCTATACCAACCACAGCGTGAACCCCGATGAGGTGCAGTGCATCGCCTACAGCAACGACAATGGCCGCACCTTCACCAAGTACGAGGGCAACCCAGTGTTGACTCCATTCGATGGTTTGAAGGACTTCCGCGACCCTAAGGTATTCTGGTATGAGAAGGGAAAGTGCTGGTACATGATTGTTTCTGCCGATAAGGAAACCCGTTTCTATAAGTCAAAGAACTTGAAGAAGTGGACTTACGTAAGTGCTTTCGGCAAGGGTTTGGGTCAGCAGCCATGCCAGTATGAGTGCCCAGATTTCTTCCAGTTGCCTGTAAATGGTGATAAGAAGAAGATGAAGTGGGTGATGACGATGAATATCAACCCAGGTTGCTGGTTTGGTGGCAGCGCTACCGAGTATTTCGTAGGCGATTTCGACGGCAAGAACTTCACCTGTCCTGATGCCCACGATGTGAAGTGGCTCGATTGGGGTAAGGATCATTACGCCACCGTTACCTTCTCTAACACAGGCGACCGAGTATTGGGAATCACCTGGATGAGCAACTGGCAGTATGCCAACCTCACTCCGTTCAAGCAGAATCGTGGTGCCAACGGCTTGCCAAGAGAGTTGAAGCTTTACGAGAAGAATGGCAAGTACTATATTTCTGAGGATGTAGCTCCTGAGGTTTATGCCTTGAGAAAAGATACCAAGAATCTGGCTGATGCTTCTGTAGCAGATACCAAGGATTTGAAGGGCGTTGCAGCCAATATGGAGGGTGCCTTCGAGATTGAGGCTGATGTAACTCCAGATGCCAACGGCATTGCAGGTATTGAGATTTCAAACAACAAGCGTGAGCGCACCATGATTTACTTCGATATGAAGCAGGGTAAGGTGGTAATGGATAGAACAGAGAGCGGTTTGACCGATTTCGGCAAGCAGGCTGTTCCTCACGATATTGAGTTGGCTTGGGACAAGCAGCGTGCAGCAGAAGGCAAGGAGCCAGCCCGCATCACCAACTCCATCAACTACAAGAACGATTTCGCTCTGGCGACTTGGGCACCATTGAGCCTTTGCGAGGATGGCAAGAAGACCTATCATGTTGATATCTTCGTAGATAAGTCATCAGTAGAGCTCTTCGTTGATGGCGGTCGCATCGCCATGACCAACCTCGTCTTCCCTGTAGCTCCATACGAGAATGTGAAGCTTTACACCCAGGGTGGCAAGGCAGAGTTCAAGAACCTGAAGGTTCACAAACTTGGTTTGTAATCACGTAGATATTGTATGGTCGAATTGTAGGTTTAAATGTAAATAGTAATGAGTCGCAACCTGATAATATTTTAGGTTGCGACTCTTTTTTGGGACTCAGGGGAGATTGTCCGTGGATAAAACAACCTCTGTTTCTTATTTACCGGTTTGCAGTTTCATTCCCTCAAAAAACTTTTGCTGCAATTGTTTGGCCAGTTGATTATCAGGGTTGAGTTTGAGAGCTTTCTCGTAATCCTGCATCACTTCCAGATAATAGCGTTGACCGTTTTGCCCAGGGTTCTGTACGATGCGTACCATATAAAGAAAACCGCGAAGGGTACAGATGTCAGACGGGTCAGCATGCTTTATATTCTCCATCTTGGCAATAGTTTCTTCTGTCTCTTTTAGAAGATTTTCTGTTTGTGGAGCATGCGGATTCATCACGGAATAATTGAGACTTTGCAAAGCTATCTGAAACTTGGGCTGGATGCTATCAGGAAACATATCATCAATACGCTTCATCTCTGCAATACAATTAAGTATGCTCTCTGATGTCGGTTGCTGAAGTTTAGCAAGCGACTGTCCGATAAGCCCCTGCATTGTGGATTGCTGGGCATAGATAACTACAGATGTTGTCATGAAGAAGACAGACATCAATACGAATCGTTTAAAAGTTTGAAATGTCATATGCTTTATTATTTTTAAGTGAAACAAATATGCCTATATATAAAAATCTGTCTCTAGAAGGAACTATCGAACGTCCGTTAGTATTATATCCGAAAATGTTTGTACGGCCGAGGATGTTGTTCAGAGAAGAATAGATAATGACCTTGGGACTTAGCAGATAAGTAAGGTTTATATCTACGCTATTATAATGTGGTGTCTTGCCAATCAGAAAATGACGTCCGCTTGCATACGATTCAGTCAGCCCAATGATTGCTTTGCCGAATGAATATTTTGCTGTCAATCTCAGATTATGCCTTGAGGCGTAGTCAGGTATTCGCTCTTCTGTGTATTCGTGATAGAATCGCTTGGAATCGTTGTAGGAATATGAAAATGCTGTGGTCAGATGTTTGAAAAGCGAATGCTCTTCTACAAAAATGTCTATACCTTTACTCTTTCCATATCCTTTCGGTTGGTAAATACCCTTTTCCCATAAAGGCAATCGCTGATATTTTTTCCAGTAGGGTTCTATTCGTATGAGTGTACCAGGCGACTTATATTGTATGGATAGGATAGCATGATCTGCCGTACTTTGTCCAAGAGATTTCTTGTTTGTTGCAAGATAGTCATCTTCTGGAGTCTGGCTATACCGACCGGTAGCAAATGAAAGCTGAAAATTCTTGTTAGGAATATAACATAGTGTAGCCCTTGGCATAAACAGCCAGTTGGCATGAGCCATATATTCTGTCCTTGTCGAAATATTCAGGAACACATGGGGCATCATCCTCCATTGGGCATCAATATGAGCAGCAAGAATATTATAATCCAACTTGTAGCAATCGTTTTCGTACTCCATGAGGCTGTTTCGCTGATAGTCCTCCATTCCTGCCGATATTTTTAGTGCATCCGAGCAAATTTTGCGTATTCCTGTTTTCAGATGTATCTCATTCCTGAAGTTGTAATATCGGTCACCAGCAATCTTCGCATCTTCTATATCGTTGAATACCGATGAGCTTGCCATACCACAAAAGAGCGTGTAGCCAGCACCCCACTGTGCCTTATAGGTTGTGTTGGCATAGATATTATTCTCTTTGAGCGAAAGGTTTTGGTTGTCTATATGCTGTCCTACAGATGTAAAATCATAGCCAACGTATGTTTTCAATATTCCGGCATTTCGGAACTCATTCTTGTATTGTGATTCGCCAGATAGTTTTAGATAAGGCTTGTTGAAATCAAGCCTTTCTGAAAATAACTGATTGTAGATTCCCAAACTTGTTAGTGCGGCATTAAAGGATAAGCTGCTGTGGGAATATGCCTTGGTGCCACCGATGTTCCAGTCAACCAATGATGCGCTGACTCCATATTTGTCACTTGTTGCAGCATCTGATGTTTCCATAGGGAGAACGGAGGAAAGTGCTTGTCCATATTCTCCGCTATATCCACCAAGAGAAAAGTTGATACCTTTAAATATAAAAGGAGAGAATCGTCCACGTACAGCAGTATTTTCTGTGTTTGTACTATATGGAACAAGGACGTGCATTCCGTTAATGAAAGTCTGGCATTCTTCGCTTTCTCCACCACGGACATAGAGCTTTCCATTTTCTCCCACTTTTTGAGTGCCGGGTAAAGTTTGCAGGGCTGCAACAATGTCCCCGCATGAATTACCTGCCATCACAATATCTAAGGCATCCATAGTCTTGAAGTTGTCACTTTTCCCGAAACTGTAAGTGCTGGCAGATATTACAACTTCTTGGATTGCCGTAGCTTTTTCTTTCATTTGGATAGAAAGATTATGTAACTTGCAGGCATCTGTAGTCTGCATATATTCTTCAAAACCAATCATGGTAATCTTGATAGACGCTTCTCCGGTTTTTGATGTGGAAAAGGAAAACCTGCCCAGAGAATCTGTCAGGCATCCATCAATTGTGCCCATGATGAAAACATTGGCACCAGCAAGCGGTTCCTGACCGCTTTTTACCATGCCTGATATGATGGTCTGTGCAGCCAGGTTGCAGACTGAAGTCAGCAGCAATGCGATATGTATTATTCGATGTTTCATGCCGCAAAGATACTGCATGAAACTGGAGTTACCAAATTCTTAGGATATACAACTAAAACTTATGATAGAAAGCTAGTTAAGATGCCGAATAACTAAGTTGAAGGACAAATAACTATGTAAGATAAGTCTTTAATTTGGGCACAAATCTTCGGGAAACGGGTATGATGTTTGTGCAATTTCCGAGAGTCAGTTGATAACCATTTGAGTTGCCTCGTGCCGAAGTGATATTATTCACATTGACAGCAAAAGAACGGTGACATTGGAAAATGTTCTCAAACTCTTTCAACTCTTCAAGAGCATGGGTTAGTGTTGTATGGATATCAACAGCAACAACATTACCTTCTTTTAGAAAACAGACGGATACATTGTTTTTCTGTGCTTCGATATAAAGTAGATCGTTGATGGCAATCGACAGATCGTTTCCTCTTACGTTAGTATCATGGATGGTAATAGATACTTCTTCCTGTTCCTTTGTTGTATTGCGCAACAACTCTTCCATTCTCTCTCGTAATGTTCTGTTGTATTGCATTCCGATAGATAATGTCGTAAGAAATATGCCTATGATAATAGTCCAATTTAGAAACAAGAGAAACAGACTGAATGTAATCGTATAATGAAACAAGTATGAGAATAGGAGGAAATTACCGAAGGCAATGATGAAAATCAGTCCGAGTATAGCTACTCCTTCATGCCAGATACGCCAGGGCTTGATAGTTTGATGCAAATACTTCAATATCGTTGCAGCGTATGTTATGTGGCATCCAAAAGTTACCAGTCCGAATAATGTAGCAACAAAGCATTTGTTACCTTGATATAAGCAGAGTCCAAATGGCTGCAGAAAATATAAAATTACCCAAATGATGAAGCCAAATATGCTACTATCTTTTAGCAAGTGTTTACTCTGTTTAAAAGGATATGTTCGAGTTAGAAACGACATGTTGAATCTGATTTATTTAATTAACGCAGCACTATCATTTATCTTCTTTATCAGGGTGTACCTAAGCTACTCTGTTGGTGCACCGGGATGCTTGCCATATCCAGACATTTTGTTTATTATCGTGCTGTAAAAATAAAACAAAGTTCTGAATGACACTGCAAAAGTACAAATAAAATTTGAGAAACGAACTTTTGGAGACGTTTATTTTGGTAATGAAGCATTTTCTTATGATGTCTCAGGACTTTTTTTCTTGATGACATCTGTAACTTTCTGCGCCTTCCCAGGTCCGAAGGTGTAATAGATAGCCTCTTCCTCATCACATACCTCGCCTTGCGAATTGGCAAGGGTGAGATGGATGATAACAATAACGCAACTTATATGATGCAAGGAAGCAATTATAACGATGCAAGGAAGTAATTATAACGATGCAAGAAAGCCTCAGGGCAGCGCAATTTAATGCGTCTGCCCTGCCTAATATTTTACACCAAAAGATACAAGTTATCACATTATTATTATATATATATATGCATCATCTTTCATGATAGCAAGAAACATCAATCCTACTCTGTTCGACCTCTCGGGAAGAAAAGTCCTTGTGCCACAAAAAGGACACATTTATATTATGGGCAACAAGAAAGTCGTATGGTAGGAACGTGTGTTTCGGATAAAATATAATAAAAGCCGCAGTTTGTAAACGCAAACTGTGGCTTTTTCGTTTTTTTTATTTTAAATAGGAAATAATTAGTGGGTAATCTGCTTGGTTTCAGATAAAAGTTGTATATTTGCAGAAGAATAGCAAAAAGTATGGATTATGGTGGAAGAAATGAATGATAGAAGATTGCCTGTAGGCATCCAGTCTTTTCAAAAAATAAGGGAAGAAGGATATTTGTATGTTGACAAGACAGATATCATCTGGAATCTTGTAAATAGGGGGAAGAAGTATAATTACCTGAGCCGTCCTCGTCGCTTTGGTAAGTCTGTGCTCGTGGATACTCTTCAAGCTTATTTTGAGGGAAAGAAGGAACTCTTCGAAGGCTTGAAAATCATGGATATGGAGAAGAACTGGACAGCTCGTCCTGTTATTCGCCTTGATATGAGCCGAGGTGGTGCTACCGTTGTCGAACTTTGTGCCTATCTTAATCGCATCTTTGCCAAATATGAGAAAGAATATGGCATCCAAACCATTGAGGGCGACTCGCTAGGTAATCGATTTGATGCCATCATTACGACCGCTTACGAACAGACTGGTCAGCAAGTTGCCATCCTCATAGACGAATATGACGCTCCTCTTCTGCATTCTTGGAAGACACCGGATCATGAAGGTTGTACAGCAGTCTATCGCAGTGTCTTTGCCATCTTGAAGGCGGATGATGAATACGAGAAGTTTGTCTTTATCACTGGCATTACCAAGTTTACCCAGATTTCTCTCTTCTCTGTGCTCAATAACCTCAGCAACATCAGTTTTGATGCTCCATACGCAGCCATTTGTGGTATTACCAAGCAGGAAATCACCGAAAATTTTATGCCAGAGATAGAGGCGATGGGAGAGAATAATGGATGGACAGTAGATGAAACCGTCGAACAGCTGAAAGCCAATTATGATGGATATCATTTCAGCCGTAACAACATGGTGGATGTTTATAATCCATTCAGTCTCATCAATGCATTGGCTGATAGGGAGATAAGAAACTATTGGGCATCATCGGGTGCCACCTCCTTGTTGCCAAAGTTTGTGGATGATTTTGAGATTCGTTTGCAAGATTTCGACCATTGCGCTTTGTTGGGTAGGGTAGCAGAAACATCTGATGTAACAGGCGGCGGAGCAGAGTTGTTTCTTTATCAGTCGGGCTATCTTACCATCAAGAGTTATGCGAATGGTGTCTATTTCTTAGGATTTCCAAACTTTGAGGTTAGGCAAGCACTTAACGAGATGGTCTTGCCTGCACTTTCCATGCGTAGAGTGGGCAATTTGCAATCAACGCAAGCTTTCCTTAGTGCCAATTTAAGCACAGGCAATCTGCCTGAAGCGATGAAATGCCTCAAGGCTCTCATTGCCGATGTGCCATATAGCAACAAGAAACTTGCCTCTATGGATATGGAAGAGCGTTATCGTCTTGTCATCAGTACGATATTCAATGCCATCGGTTGCCGTGTTGAGGTGGAGCATATGCTGTCTACTGGCAGAATCGACATGGTGGTAGAAATCTATAGCTATATCTATGTGTTAGAGTTGAAACTTACCAAGAATGGCGGTCTTACTGCTGCTGAGAAGCAAATCCTGTCGAATCAATATGTCGAGCCATTCAAGGCTGATAAGCGAAATGTCGTGGCTCTTGCAGTTGAGCTGGATGATATGGGCAAGGGGTTGGTTGATTGGAAGGAAGTAAAAGGTTGATAGATAAGACTTGATAAAAAGATATATGAACGTTTTTTATCCAATGAAACGTAATTTACAGATAATTTTTTTAAAGATAGATCATGATGGAACAGCAAGTAAAACGGGTACCTTATGGTGTAGCTGATTTTGCCCAAGTGATAGAGCAGAATCAGTATTATGTGGATAAGACGATGTTTATTCCGGAGCTGGAGAAGCAGCCTCGCAATCTCTTCTTCATCCGTCCTCGTCGTTTTGGTAAGAGCATATTCTTGAGTATGCTCTATTCTTACTATGACTGTACGCAGAGCCATAAGTTCCAGAGTCTTTTTGGAAATCTGTGGATAGGACAGCATCCTACTCCTTTGCAGGGAAAGTATCAGGTGCTGTTCCTCGATTTCTCCCAGATTACGGGTAATATCGATAAGCTTGAGACTAAGTTTAATTCTTATCTCAGCATCAACCTTGATGCTTTTGTCCGTCAATACTCAGAATATTATCAGGCAGAGATGGAAGAAATCTTGGCGCAGGAAGATTTCGAGGAAAAGATGGAACTGATATTCAAGGCAGCCAAGGCGCACCAGTATCATCTGTATCTCATTATCGATGAGTATGACAACTTCACGAATGTCATTCTCAATGAACGTGGTGAGAAAGTGTATCATGCAATTACCCATGCCGATGGCTTTTATCGGGATGTCTTCAAGAAGTTCAAGGGTAATTTTGAGCGTATCTTCATGATGGGTGTGAGCCCTGTAACCCTGGATGATGTAACGAGTGGATTCAATATAGGCTGGAACATTTCTATCAAGCCAGAGTTTGATGAGATGCTGGGCTTCTCTACCACCGATGTGGTGGAGATGTTTACCTATTATAAGGAGCATGGAAGTATTCCTGCCGATAGTGATATTGATGCCATTGTCAATGATATGAAGCCATGGTATGATAACTATTGCTTTGCTAAACAGGCATTGAAGAAGAAAACTCGTATGTTTAATTGTGATATGGTTCTTTATTACCTTCGCAATTATATGGATGCCGGATGTCCGCCTGAAGAGATGATTGACCCGAATACCCGTACCGATTACGGCAAGATGAAGAAACTCTTGCAGTTTGACAAGCTGGATGGAGAGCGTAAGGGCATTATCCGCAAGATAGCAGAAGAGGAGCAGATTGTTACCCAGCTTTATGAGTCGTTTTCTGCGTATCAGATTCCAAAGGCAGAGATATTCCCAAGTCTTCTGTTCTATTATGGCATGTTGACCATCAAGGGAACTCGTGGCTCCAAGCTCATTCTGGGCATTCCAAACAATAATGTCCGCAAGCAGTATTATGGTTATCTGGAAGAAGAGTATCAGGCAAAGGCTTATGTGGATGTCAACCAGCTCACCGATTACTATTATGACATGGCATACGATGGTAAGTGGGAAGAAGGATTGCGCTTCATGGCAGATGCCTATGCCAAGGTTTCATCGGTGCGTGATGGCATAGAGGCAGAGCGAAACCTGCAGGGATTCTTCATGGCTTATCTGAATCTGAATGATTATTATATCACGGCTCCAGAGTTGGAGTTGAATCATGGCTATTGTGAGTTCTTCCTTTTGCCAGACCTTACCCATTATGCCAGTCAGCATAGCTACATTCTGGAATTGAAGGTTCTTTCTAAGAAAGATTTCTCTGCGATAGTTGAAGGTGAGTTTATGGAAGATGGCAAGCCTATGACCAAGGCAGAGAAACAGTGGCGTGAGGCTGTAGAACAGATTCATCGATATGCTGAGGCTCCAAGGGTTGAGGCTTTGCGCCAAGGCACAAAACTCCATCTCATCATCATGCAGTTTGAGGGGTGGGAACTTAAACGGATGGAAGAAGTATGAAAATTAATGAAAAGACTCTATATTTTAATAGTATTACTTAGTAGTATGCTTCTTCTTCTGGATTCATGCACCCAGAAGAAAATGGTGATTGGTGTGTCGCAATGTTGCAGCGGAGTTTGGCGCGAGAAGGTGAATAATGAGATGCGACTGGCGCAATATCAATATAAGAATGTGGATTTGCTGTTTACTACTGCAGAGAATGACGGGCAACGCCAGGCTCGTCAGATAGACAGTATGATAGCCAGGAAGGTAGATTTAATCGTGGTGGCCCCTGTTAACGTGAATGATGTTACTCCCGCCATCGAGCGAGCTTATCGTGCGCATATCCCGGTTATTCTCTTCGACAGAAAGGTAAAGACAACCCATTATACAGCTTCCATCGGTGGCGATAATGTAGAAGCGGGTAGGGAAGTAGCCCGCTTTCTTGCCAGTAAACTGGATGGAAAAGGTACCGTTGTTGAGATTACGGGTTTGAAGGATGCTTCCCCTGTCATTGAGCGTCATCTTGGTTTCCACGAGGTGATGAAGAATTATCCGGGAATCAAGGTGGTTACCCTGGAAAGCAACTGGAAGATGGAGCGTGCCCAGAAGTTGATGAAGCAATATCTGGATAAGGGCGGACATGCGGATGGCGTGTTCGGACATAGCGACCTGGGAGCCATAGGAGCCTTTCTGGAAGCAGAGAGACGAGGCATTGATAAGCAGATGCTGATAGTAGGCATTGATGGATTGCCTGGAGAATGGGAAGGAGTGGATAGAGTGAAGAGAGGACAGTTTGCAGCTTCTTATGTCTATCCTACCCAGGGCGAAAAAATTATGGAATTGGCGATGAATATCCTTCAGGGTAAACCCTATAAGAAGGATAATGTGATGAAATCATTTCTTGCTACCCAGGAAAACTGCGATGCCATCGCTCTGCAATATCAGGATTTGGAAGCCAAGATGAAGAATCTGGATCAGATTTCTGACAGTCTTGATTCTTATTCAGAGGTTTCCCGTATTCAGAAATGGATGATTATTGTTGCCATCGTCATCGTATTGGTTCTGCTCTTTGTCATCTACTATATATATAAGGTATATAGAAAGAAGCTGCAGAAACAGAAAGCCGTGGCTCGTGGCTTCATCGAGAACAAGGAGGGTTGGGTTGCTGAACTGAATCATCTGGATGAGAGTGATCGTTACTTCATGGACCGTTTCAAGAAGAAGATTCTTGAGAATATGGGCAATGCTGATATGAAGATGGATGATTTGGGAGCCCAGATGCTGTTGAGCAAGGTGCAGCTCTATCGCAAGGTGAAGGCTATGACAGGAAAAACGCCTGCCGAGCTCTTGAAAGAGATGCGCCTGCAGAGAGCCTATACGCTCCTGATGCAGACTGATAAGACTGTAGCAGAAGTCTCGGCAGAAGTAGGCTTTGCGTTACCGGGCTATTTCTCTTCCTGTTTCAAGAAACAATATGGCGTTCTTCCAACAGATTTACGACATAAACCGGTGTAAGATGTATGATATGGTTCTAACTGCTTCTGATAGAAAACTTTAAAATCTTAGCAAAAGATAAGAAAATCGTTTCATGTAACATAATTATTGTTGCAGGAACGATTTTTTCTATTTATATAACTGTCTTTTCCCTAATTTTGCGGCAGAAATCAAGCAATGACAATTTTTGAAACTTAAAACGTTATAATAGTATGAACAATCTTTCAAGATTACTGATGAGCTCTGCGCTCTGTACTGTTTGCACCATAGCTAGTGCACAACAGGTAAATGTAAATGGCATTGTGAAAGATGCTGCCGGTGAGACAGTCATTGGTGCATCTGTCATGGTGAAGGGTACTAAGACTGGTACTGTTACCGACTTTGATGGTAACTTCCATGTAGAATGTGCTCCTGGTTCCACACTTGTTATATCTTATATTGGATATAAGACGCAAGAAGTAAAGGCTTCAGACAATATGGTGGTAACACTTCAGGAAGATGCCAACGACTTGCAGGAAGTGGTTGTAACAGGTTATACCACTCAGCGAAAGGCCGATTTGACCGGTTCCGTGGCTGTGGTTTCTACCAAGAGCCTGAAGACTACTTCAGAAACAGACCCGATGCGTGCTTTGCAGGGTCGTGTTCCTGGTATGACTGTTACTACTGATGGTTCTCCTATAGGTTCAGGAACCGTGCGTATTCGTGGTATCGGTTCTTTCAACTCTTCTCAGGACCCTCTTTATATCATAGATGGTGTGCCTACCAATATGGCATTGAATACCCTCAATACAAATGATATTGAGAGTATGCAGGTTTTGAAGGATGCCGCTTCGGCTTCTATCTATGGTTCCCGTGCTTCGAATGGTGTCATCATCATCACCACCAAGAAAGGTAAGAAGGGTAGCAAGGTGGCTGTTGACTTCTCTGCCAACCTCACTGCACAGTTCTATTCCAACCAGTCGAAGATGAAGTTGATGAATTCCAGCCAATATGCTACTGCGATGGCTCAGGCAGCCCTGAACGATGGACTCGATCCTGTGGCTTATGCTGCCAACTACGGCATCGACTTGAATGCGGCCTCTGGAACTCCAATCACCGTTTGGAATCCTGCTACCAACCAGTATCAGAACTATACTATCAATGGTCGATATGACGGCTACATCAATGCCAAGAAGACCATGCGATTCTCAAATACCGACTGGCTTGATGAAATCTCTCGCACAGGTTTCTCGCAGAACTACGACCTCTCTGTATCTCATGCCAATGACAAGCATAGCGCTATGTTCTCCTTGGGATACAAGAACAATGAGGGTGTCTTGAAATATACCGACTTCGAGAATATCTCAGCTCGTTTGAATACCTCTTGGAATTTGAACAAGATCGTAACCGTAGGTGAGAATGTGACATTGACTTATACCTCTCAGGTAGATTGCCATCCGATGGAGAATGCCTTGAAGATGCCTTCCATCGTTCCGGTTTACGAAGAAGATGGCAAGACCTTCGCAGGTCCTGTTGGTAGTATGGCCGACCGTCAGAATCCTTGTCGTGAGCAGTATCAGAACCGCAACAACCACCTCGACTACTGGCGCATCTTCGGTAATGCTTTCGTAGAATTGAAGCCTGTCAAGGGATTGACCCTGCGTTCTAACTTCGGTTTGGATTTCAAGACATCGTTTATCAATGCGATGACGAATACTTATCATTCCGATATTATCAACAATGACATCGCCAAGACAACGCTCTCGAATAACAATGAGACTAACTGGACATGGTCTAACACAGCCCAGTACGTAACCAAGATAGGCAAGCACAACATCGATGTTCTCGGTGGTATGGAGGTTTCCAAGCAGTCGGTTATCGATTTCTCTGCCTATTCAGAAGGCTATGCGCTGGAAGATAAAGATTATATGTGGCCAAATGCTGCAACAGGAACGATGCGTAACTCGGGTGCGAAGGTAGGTTATCGCCTGGCTTCTTTCTTTGGAAAGGTGAACTACAACTGGGATGATCTCCTCCTGGCTTCCTTCACTATCCGTCATGATGGTTCATCACGTTTCGGTAAGGCTCATCGCTGGGGTACTTTTCCTGCTGCATCGCTCGGCTTCAGATTCTCCAATCTTCTGAAGAAGGATTGGTTGGATGATGCCAAGTTGCGACTCTCTTGGGGTCAGACAGGTAACCAGGCTATCGACAACAATGCACAGTTTGGTCTTTATGTAGTGGATTACGGACTAGACCGTGTAACCTCTACTGCATACGATCTCTTCCTGCAAGGCTCAGGTACCTTCCCTTCTGGTTATCGTGCCACACAGTTGGCTAATCCTAACTTGAAATGGGAGGCTGCTACCCAGTATAACGTAGGTTTGGATTACACCCTGTTTGGCAACACCCTCTATGGTACAGTGGATGCCTATATTAAGAATGTGAAGGATATGTTGATTAATCCTGCTTATCTGGGTGCAACTGGTGAAGGTGGAAATTCATGGCAGAATGGTCCTTCGCTCCGCAACTGGGGTATGGAGTTCACCGTGGGTTATCGCAAGACCTTGGCTAATGGACTTGGCATCGACGTGAACGGCAATCTGGATTTCTTCCGCAACAAGGTTACTTATTTGCCAGCAACAACAACAGGTGCTTACGCTCACACATCTAAGGAAAACCTGGTGCAGAGTGGCAAGTCATATGGTTCTATCGTAGGTTATGTAGCCGATGGAATTTTCCAGAATCAGGAAGAAGTAGATAAGTCTGGACAGCCAAACGCACGTGTCGGTGGGTTGAAATACAAGGACTTAGATGGTAAAAATGGAATTACTTCAGATGACCAGACTTGGATTTTCGACCCTGTGCCAGCCTTCTCTTATGGTTTGAATATTGCTCTCAACTACAAGGGCTTTGATTTCAGTATGTTCTGGCAGGGTGTCTATGACCAGGATGTGTATAACAACCAAAAGTTCCAGACCGACTTCTGGGCTATTACTGATGGTGGTTCTAACAAGGGAACCCGTTTGCTCGATGCTTGGAATACCAACAACACTGGTTCTTCCATCCCACGCTTGAGCACCATGAATACAGCCGATGAGGGTCGTGCTTCTACTTACTTCGTTGAGAATGGTTCTTACTTGAAGTTGCGCACCTTGCAGGTGGGTTACACTATCCCAAGCAGTATCCTCTCTAAGTTGAAGATGACCAGTGCCCGTGTCTATCTCTCAGGTCAGAATCTTTTGACCATCAAGAGCAACAGCCTGACCTGTTCAGACCCAGAGAATCCAAACTGGAACTATCCACTTTCAACATCCGTATCATTCGGACTTCAGGTAGGTTTCTAAAATGTTTCATATTTTTTAAAGAGAATTCTAAGATGAAAAAGTTATATACAATGGTGCTTGCAGCAGCACTGATAGGAACATTCACCAGTTGTGATGATTTCCTGGATTACACCCCAACAGCTGTGGTTGATGAAGACAAGGCATTCAGCGAGCCAGACAAGATGGTAAACAGTGCCTATGCGATGTTGGGCAACTGTTGGTACTCTTACCCATTCAACCTTTGGCCATATGGTGACCTTTCTTCAGACGATTGCTTGAAGGGTGGCGGTGGTACCGGTGACACCGGTTATCACGATGTGGAGATTTGGAGTACCTTAACCTCTACTAAGGGCGAACTCGACGAGTTATGGTATCGTCTCTATTGTGCCGTTTCCCGTTGCAACCGTGCCTTGGTTTCTTTGCAACAGAATGGTGAGAGCACACTGGGTGCTGAGGTAACCAAGCAGCGTGAGGCTGAGGTTCGCTTCCTCCGTGCTCATTTCTATTTCAAGTTACTTAGCATGTATCGTCAGATTCCTTGGATAGACGAGAAGGTTTATGAGGATAAAACAACAGAGAGCACATCAAACACTCAGTTTACTTACGAGGAATTGTGGCAAAAGGTGATTGCCGACTTCCAGACTGCATACGATGTACTTCCTGCTAAGCAGAAGGATGGCGGTCGTGTCAACAAGATTGCTGCCGCAGGTTATCTGGCCAAATGTTATCTTACCATTGCCTGGGGTGATGGTTATGAGGCAACCAATGGCGTTGACCATATTAATGAGGAGTATATGCAGAAGGTAGTAGATTACACCGATGTTGTGAAGAATTCAGACTATGGTTACATGGCAGACTTCGGCGACATCTTCCTGCCTGACAATAAGAACAGCAAGGAGTCAGTTTTTGCTGTCCAGGCTTCCGACTATAGCGAGGACCATACCACCTTCGGACGTGGCAACTGGTCTAACGTGCTGAATGGCTGTTGGGGTATGTGGTCTTGCGGATGGGATTTCCACAAGCCTTCACAGGACCTAGTGAATGCCTTCAAGACCAAGAACGGACTTCCTGAGTTTGATGACTACAACAAGACTTGTGATTATCCTGTAAACGGTAAGCCTAATAGTCAAAAATGGGATCCACGTTTGTTCCATACAGTAGGAATGCCTACCTTCCCATATAAATATGAGTCAGAATACACGATGACTACAGCCAACTCTCGTACACCAAACGTTTACGGTTACTATACCTCTCTGAAGGAAGTACCACAGCGTTCTAAGGGTGAGACATTCAATGGCTCTTGGCAGGCGTTTGCGATGAACGACTATGTGCTCCGTTATAGCGACATCATGTTGATGCGCGCTGAGGCTTTGATAGAGTTGGACCGTCTGGCTGAGGCTCGTACCATCATCAACGATATCCGTCAGAGAGCCAAGAATTCTGTGGATAAGCATATCGATTATGCCAAGGCTCAGTGTGATATTGCCCTTTATCCGGAGTCTTATTTCCAGGATAAGGAGACCGCAAGAAAGTGCCTGCGCTGGGAACGTCGCCTGGAGATGGCTATGGAGAACGGCCGTTTCTTCGACCTGCGCCGCTGGGGCATTGCTTCTGAGACATTGAACAAGTATTTTGCATCAGAGCAGAACGATAAGTATGGAGAGCAGACATACGCGCAATACCTGAAGGATGCCAAGTTTACTCCAGGCAAGAACGAGTTCTATCCGGTTCCATATAACCAGCTGTATTATATTCCTGGTCTGTATAAGCAGAATAAGGGATATGAGTAATTACCTATCGGTATTTTTAGATAATAATTTCAGACACGTAGACAATGAAAAAGATATTTATTTCAGCGCTTGTCGCTCTTTGCGGTTTCACCGCCAGTTATGCCCAGCAGGCTTCCTTCTTGAGCAATAACCACTGTCTCTATCGCATCAGCCAGGAGAGTCAGAACCAGAAGTGTCTCTTGCTCCCTGTACAGGAGGATGCTGAGATGGCAAATATCAAGGTGATTGCCAACAACAAGCAGGTAAAAGCCCTCAATGTGAAGTTGGCTAAAGACCACGTAGATTATTTCGTACCTCTCTATATGGATGAGTTTGCTGGCTTGAAAGGCCTGGCTCTCGATATCCATGTCAATGGCGATTATAGTAAGGAAGGACTGAATGCCCTCACTTGCTGGAAGGAGATGAAGTTCTCTGATGCTTTCGATATGAAGAATCGCGAGCAGTATCGTCCGGATTTCCATCACACTCCTGCTTACGGATGGATGAACGATCCTAATGGTATGTTCTATAAGGATGGCGTATGGAATCTCTATTTCCAGTATAATCCTTACGGATCACAGTGGGAGAATATGACCTGGGGACATTCTACTTCCACCGACTTGGTTCACTGGAAGTTCCAGGGCACTCCTATCCAGCCTGATGCTGTAGGTACTATCTTCAGTGGTTCTGCCGTGGTTGACAAGAACAATACCTCGGGTTTCGGAAAGGATGCTGTGGTTGCACTTTATACTACTGCTGCTGAAAACCAGACCCAGAGCATGGCTTATAGTACAGATAACGGCAAGACCTTTACAAAATACGAGGGAAATCCTATTATCACCAGTACTGTGCCAGACTTCCGTGACCCACACATGTTCTGGAACGAGGACATCAAGAAGTGGAATATGATTCTGGCAGCCGGTCAGCACATGGAAATCTATTCTTCAGATAACTTGAAGGACTGGAAATACGAAAGCTCTTTCGGTGAGAAGTATGGAAACCATGGCGGTGTTTGGGAATGCCCAGACCTGATGAAAATGAAGGTTCGTGGCACTGATAAGGAGAAGTGGATGCTCATCTGCAACATCAATCCTGGTGGTCCATCCGGTGGTTCAGCAACCCAGTATTTCGTAGGTGATTTCGACGGACACAAGTTTACTTGCGACAGCAAGCCAGAGGTAACCAAGTGGATGGATTACGGAAAGGATCATTATGCTACAGTTACTTTTGATAACGCACCAGAAGGTCGCCACGTGGCTATCGCCTGGATGAGCAACTGGCAGTATGCCAACCAGGTTCCAACCCAGCAGTATCGCTCAGGCAATTCAATACCTCGCGACTTAGGTCTTTTCAAGTATAAGGGTGAAACTTATTGCAGCGTGGTTCCATCTCCAGAGATGACAGCGGCAAGAAGCAAGAAGGCAGGCAAGAAACTTACAGCATCTTGCGAGATGGTAGTGAACCTGAAGGGAAATGCTACTATCACTTTGAGCAACGACAAGGGCGAGAAGGTAGTGATGAACTACGATGCCAAGGCAGAAACCTTCTCAATGGATAGAACCAAGAGTGGTAAGGTGGATTTCAGCAAGGACTTCGCTGCAGTCACCAAAGCTCCAACCTACGGCAAGATCAGCCAGCTGCGCATCTTCATCGACAAGAGCAGCATCGAGGCTCTGGATGCTGACGGCAAGATGTCCATGACCAATCTCGTGTTCCCAAGCAAGCCTTACAACAAGGTTACTGTAAAGGGGAAGGGTAAGTATCAGATTTACGACATCAAGTAACTTCATCTGTTAAGAACTGAATCTATAACACTATTGTTTCTTAGCGTGTTAATGATGTAACAATGCAACATAAATGGTAGTCGATGAACGATATTTTATGATATATTGTATCGTTTATCGCTACCTTTGCACCAGCAAAATAGAAACAATAACGCTAACAATTATGAATAAATCATCAAAGTTATCAATCATCCCGGTGATGCTCTGTTTCTTCGCCATGGGATTTGTAGATTTGGTAGGTATTGCCTCCAACTACGTAAAGGAAGATCTCAACCTCAATGATGCAACAGCCAATCTGTTCCCATCGCTGGTATTCTTCTGGTTTCTCATCTTCTCGGTTCCTACGGGAATCCTGATGAATAAGATAGGTAGAAAGAAGACAGTACTCCTGTCTTTGCTCGTTACCGTTATCTCACTCCTTTTGCCCATCTTTGGCGAAAACTTTGAACTGATGCTCGTGTCGTTCTCATTGCTGGGCATCGGAAATGCATTGATGCAGACTTCCCTGAATCCACTGGTTTCAGTGGTGACATCAGGTCAGAACCTGGCATCCACATTGACCTTCGGTCAGTTTGTCAAGGCGATAGCTTCCTTTCTGGCACCATACATTGCCATGTGGGGTGCCATGGCAAGCATTCCAACCTTCGGTTTGGGCTGGAGAATCCTCTTCCCAATCTATATGGTTATCGGAATCGCTGCCACCTTCTTCCTGGCAGGTACACCTATTGAAGAAGAGAAGAACGAGGGTAAGGCGTCTGGTTTCGGCGAGTGCTTCAAGTTGCTCGGCAAACCTATCGTGCTGCTTTCCTTCATCGGTATCATGTGCCATGTAGGCATCGATGTGGGTACCAATACTACAGCTCCTAAAATTCTGATGGAGCGTCTGGGATGGACGCTGAACGAGGCTGCCTTCGCTACATCGCTCTACTTCATCTTCCGTACCATCGGATGTTTCACCGGTACCGTTTTCCTCCGCATGATGAAGACCCGCACTTTCTTCGTCATCAGCGTAGTGATGATGGCTCTGAGTATGATAGGCATGTGGGTAGGCGAGAGCAAGATGATGCTTTATATCGCCATCGCCCTCGTGGGATACGGCAACTCTAACGTGTTCTCCATGATTTTCTCTCAGGCACTTCTAGCTATGCCTGATAAGAAGAATGAGGTGAGTGGACTGATGATCATGGGACTCTTCGGTGGTACCGTCTTCCCTTTGATTATGGGCTTTGCCAGCGATGCCTTCGGTCAGGTAGGTGCTGTGGCAGTCATGGCTATAGGAGTTGTTTATCTCTTCACTTATATCCGCAAGTTATAATATAAATCATCCGCAATCGTTTATATCGTATATAATAAGGTGTAATTATGGAAACAAAGAATTTGAATACAAAATATTGTGTAGGTTTGGGCGAAATCCTCTTTGATGTTCTCCCTAGTGGTTCTCAACTCGGCGGTGCTCCTGCCAACTTCGCTTACCATGCAGGTCAGCATGGTTTGCATTCTGTAGCCGTGAGTGCTGTGGGTAAGGATGCCTTGGGCGAAACAGCCCTTCGCATTCTCGATGAGAAGAAGTTGAAGTATGTAATGCCTGAGGTAGATTATCCTACCGGTACTGTTCAGGTGCAGCTTGATAAGGAGGGCGTTCCTACTTACGATATCAAGCAGGGTGTAGCTTGGGATAATATCCCGTTCACCAGTGATATCAGGGAGATTGCTGTCAATGCTGGAGCTGTATGCTGGGGTTCTCTGGCTCAGCGCAGTGAGGTTAGCCGCAAGACCATCTATACGTTCCTCGATCATACTCCTGAGGATTGTCTGAAGATTTTCGACATCAATCTTCGTCAGAACTTCTATACTCCAGAGGTGATTACCGAGAGCTTGAAGCGCTGCAATGTGTTGAAGATCAATGACGAGGAGTTGATTACCATCGGCCGTCTCTTCGGTTATCCAGGTTTGGATATCGAGAACAAGTGCTGGCTGATTCTCGGCAAATATAATCTCGATATGCTCGTGCTGACCTGCGGTGTAAATGGCAGCTATGTCTTTGCTCCGGGTGTGAAGTCATTCCAGGAGACTCCAAAGGTTGAGGTGGCTGATACAGTAGGTGCAGGCGACAGCTTTACCGGTACATTCTGTGCCAGCATTCTGAAGGGCAAGAGTATTCAGGAGGCTCACGAACTTGCCGTAAAGGTAAGTGCCTACGTTTGTACCCAGAATGGAGCGATGCCTCAGATTCCTGAGGAATACACCCGTTAACCTCGCTTCCCCTATTGGTTATATAGCAATATAAAATGATAGGTTTAAAGAATAGTTGATTTAAAGTTAATGTTAGTTGGTATGCTGCATCCTGTTCGCGAAGAATGGGTGCAGCTTTTTCATTTTCAGTAATACAATCTCTCAATTACAATAAAAGAACCCCCTAAAATGGTAAAATGATGCCCCAAAATGGCAGAAATGAATAAAAAGATAACGTTTTCATTAAAAATATTATAAAAGAGTTGCAGATTAATATATTATTTTGTACTTTTGCATCTAAAACATTAGTAGAACATTAAAAATATAGATGTTATGAAAGACTTAGATTGGTCTAATTTGTCATTTGGCTATCGCCAGACTGACTACAATGTTCGCTGTTACTATCGCGACGGCAAATGGGGCGAAATAGAAGTTTGCTCTGATGAGTATTTGAAATTGCACATGGCTGCAACCTGTCTGCACTATGGCCAGGAGGCATTCGAGGGCTTGAAGGCTTATCGTTGCCCAGACGGTAAGGTGCGCGTGTTCCGTATGGACGAGAACGCTAAGCGCTTGCAGAGCACATGTCGCGGCATTCTGATGCCAGAGGTGCCTACAGAGATGTTCGAGGAAATGGTGAAAAAGGTGGTTCGCCTCAACCAGGAGTGGATTCCTACCTACGAGAGCGGTGCTACGCTCTATATCCGTCCGCTGCTCATCGGTACAAGTGCTCAGGTGGGTGTTCACCCTGCTACTGAGTATTGCTTCCTCATCTTCGTAACTCCAGTGGGGCCATACTTCAAGGGGGGATTCTCTACCAACCCATACGTCATCATCCGCGATTTCGACCGCTCTGCTCCTCTCGGAACAGGTATCTATAAGGTGGGTGGAAACTATGCTGCTTCTCTCAGAGCCAACAATATCGCTCACGAGAAGGGTTATGCATGCGAGTTCTATCTCGACGCCAAGGAGAAGAAATACATGGATGAGTGTGGTGCTGCCAACTTCTTCGGAATCAAGAATAATACATACGTTACTCCTAAGAGCACATCTATCCTCCCTTCTATCACCAACAAGAGTCTGATGCAGTTGGCTGAGGATCTCGGTATGAAGGTGGAGCGCCGTCAGATTCCTGAGGATGAGCTGGATACTTTCGAGGAGGCTGGTGCTTGCGGTACTGCTGCCGTAATCAGTCCTATCAGCTACATTGATGACTTGGATACAGGCAAGCGCTACAACTTCGGTGAGAAGCCAGGTCCTATCTCTAAGCACCTGTATGATACGCTTCGCGGAATCCAGTATGGTACTATTGAGGACAAGCATGGTTGGACAACCGTAGTTATTGAGTAATCAATGACTTCTTTATTGCGTAAAAACCAATATTAGAAATATAATTATGATCAAGGCACTTTGAGGAGTTCACGCTCCTAGGAGTGCTTTTTTTATGTCTTTTTTCTTGGAAGTTTCATAAAAATATCGTAACTTTGCCCGCAGAAAATATAACTTCTTAAATAAAGAGGATATGAGTCCTAAATTTAAAGAAATAAATGGCTTTGTGTTCAAGATCTATTCCAATGAGGAAAAGAGAATGCATATTCATGTCGTTAAGGCCGAAAATGAAGCTAAGTATTGGCTTGAACCCAATATTGAACTAGCAGAAAATTTCGGATTCAATACAAAAGAATTAAGTTTTATAGAAAAAATACTTAAAGATTATGGAGACGATTTTAAAATCAAATTCGCAAGACACACAGGTAAGCGTCTTGATGATAAATGATAAAGGCATTATGCTTTCTGTGAAAGGAAACGATTATTTCATATCTTATAATCGGATTCCTTGGATGAAGAATGCATGTATTTCTGATGCTCTTGATGTGCAGATGAGTGGAAGGAATGCCATAGAGTGGCCTAAACTGGATGTAGATTTAGAAATAGAGAGTTTAAAGCATCCTGAGCGTTATCCTCTTATTATGAAGAGAAATGAAATGGAAGTTTTATAGAGTCTCAAATAAAAATACAGAAGCCTCTCAGCATCGTTTTGCTGAGAGGCTTTCTGCCTTTTTATGCCTGGGGGTTAACAGAGTTAACAGTTAACAGCTGTTTTTCCGATACTCCCCCTCGCGCGTACCTTATTATAATATAATATATATATACTTATTTTTATATATGTATGGGGGGAACCATGCATTTTTGGGGTGTTAACTGTTAACCTGTTAACCCCTCGCTCTTTTTTCCCGTCTCTGTGCTTTGCGGGGCATAAGTCATAGAGTTGAGGGGGAAGAAGCTATGAGTTAGGATTCTTAACACATTTCAGCATCATAAAAGCCTCATGAAAAGCTACGTAAAAACCTCATGACAGCCCTCATTTAAGCCTCTGCCCCGCCATCATTTATGCCACAGCCCGGTCTTCATTTATGCCTCAGCCCGGTCTTCATTTAAGCCTGAAAAACTGCAGAAAAGCCTCTTATTTTGCAACTGGGAATACGTAATATTCTCTGTCTACATCGTAATCCAGAACCCACTGGTCAATCATCACATTATCGTCTAAAGCCTTGATGGTTACGTTGTGGCTGCCACCAGGCAGCGTAACGTAGAAGCTCTTCAGCGTCTGGCCGCGCCACAGGTCAAACTGCCAGTCCTTTGAGTTGTAAACCTCCTTCAACTGGCAGATTACCGGTTCGCCACGGTCTATGCTCACACTCACCCTCATATCCTTTACAGCGTTTAGGAAGCAAGGAATAACGGCGATGGTGAAACGCGCATCACCGCTCTTGTCGCAGTAAAAATCATAGCTCAGACTGGCTCCTTTCGGTAATTTCACAGCCTTGCCGCTGTGACCTAACAGCGGACGGACGGTAATCTTCTCGGCTCCTTTTACGGCAGCCTGGGCAAGCGGCGATTCGGTAGCCTCGCTCCATTCGTAGGCATTCTTGGCAATGATGTCGCCGGTAACTGCAGAGAGCGGCTTGAGATCGTTGCTGCGGTCGAAGGCATCTGCTTTCAGTCGCTTGATGTCGGCAGCCGGGAGTGTGCCCGGAATCTGCGGAGCCTGCATCTCTGCACCGTTGGTAAGAATGAAATCCTTCCATTTGCCGTTTCTGATGTGACTATAGTAGGCATTGAGCTGCTTCAGTTTGTTGTAAGCATCAAGGCTCACAGCCGCTGCAGCCTTCGCCTCATCGTCTTTATTAAACAGTCCCGGACGGGAGATGTATCTTGCTTCCTGTGCCTCCAGCTCCTTTTCGGCTACTAAGGCAGCCAGGAATATCGGATATTTCACTACCTCGAAGAAACCGTCTTTCTGGTTCTGAGGCAGCATGCGTTCGATGGATTCAGTCTTCGCCTTCAACAGGTCGTAGCGGTAGAGAAAACGCTCCAGTTCGTTGCCGAATTCGCCTGAATGAAACTCAGTATCGCCGTAAGGCATCGCCATATAAGCGGAATGGCGGATGCTGGTAAGGCGGTAATATTCTTCCATCAGAGGCATGATTTTCTTGCCCGTAATGGTACCAAAGAATGCGTTGAGAGAGTTCTGGATATACGTCTTGCAACCTGCTTTCAGGGCGTTTTTATTCCACGCCAGGTTCATCATCATGGCTAGCTGGAAGGTTGATTGTTTCGGATTGGTAATGTTGGCTATCCAGGCACAGTCTTCGTCGTTGTGAGCCTCAGAACGGTGTGATTTGCCGCGCTGGGCATTCTTGCTCTCCAGATAATCCTTGCTGTTGAGCATTTCGAGCAGCAGGCCCGGCGAGAGATTGCTCATCTCCATCTGTGCATCCGAGCATACCAGCTTCACATTCTCAATGGTTTGGCGGTGTTTCTTCTTGTGCTTCTTGCCCACGAACTCCGTCACCTTGTAGTTTTCCGCCACGCAGATGTCGAAACTGTCTACCACAGCCTTGTTGTAAGCAGCCTCGTGTTTGCCGTCTACCTGCCACAGCGTATTGGCTCTCAGGCGCAGCATCAGTCGGGCGATGCGGCTGTAGTTCTGCGGTTTCATCCACTGGCTGTTGTTCAGGGCAAGTCCTCTGAATTCTATTCTCGGAACCTCTATCCACTGCTGGTCTGCGGGTGTGTAGAGACTCTTGCGCTGCGCCGGCTGCAGGTCGTTCCATGCCGCCAGAGGCGAAACGCCAGCCAGCTCAGAGAGTTTCATGATGGCGTAAGCCGTTCCGCGGGCGTTGCTTCCGATAACGATGAGTTTCCCTTTCCTCGTACCGATGTAGAAAGCATCCTTTGCGGTGATAATAAGATGCAGCGGCGTACCGAGTTTTTCTACTGCCGAAAACTCTTTGTTGGTGAGCTGGTCGAGCTGGTAAATCTGTATCGGAGCACCTGATTTTTCTTTCGCATCGAATCCGGTTACGGCTTTCATATCGCCCGCAAACTCCTTGAGGGCAATTTTTACTACCGGCGAAATGATAGAGTTGGTGGTATAAGATACTCTTCCGTAGCCGTCGGTCCAGTAAACGTTGGGTGCTGCGGTCTGAGTTTCCGTCTTCTTCACTTTGGTTTCGGTCAGCGCGTTGGCATTCAGGCTAGAGAAGCAGGCCAGAGCCAAGGCTACGCCTAATATAATCTTTTTATATTTCATTTTTCTTCCGTTTTTGTCTGTTCAGTTGTAGATTCGCTTTTTGCTGAAACTACATATTTCTGCAATTTGCAAAGATACATAAAAGTGTTTAATATCTGAAATTATTTAGTTTTTATTTGCTTATTACATTATTTATTGTTACTTTTGCACCAAATAAATTAAAAGAAATGATGACATTATATCCAAAATTGATTGAAGAGGCGCTTGCTACGGTGATTTATCCAGGCACCAAGAAGAACCTCATAGAGAGCGAGATGCTGGCAGATACGCCTAGCATCAATGGTATGAAGGTGAAGGTGGCTCTTCTCTTTCCTCGTGATACGGATCCTTTCCTCAAGAGTACGGTGAAGGCGGCTGAGGCTGCCATCCATTATCATATTTCGAAAGATGTAGAGGTGGAAATCGTTACTGAGTTCAAGTCGGCTCCTCGTCCTGAGGTGGGAAAGATGCTGCCACAGGTGAAGAACGTCATCGCTGTGAGCTCTGGTAAGGGTGGAGTAGGCAAGAGTACCGTTTCTGCCAATCTCGCTATCGCCCTGGCTAAGTTGGGCTACAAGGTGGGCTTGCTCGATACGGATATCTTCGGTCCTTCCATGCCTAAGATGTTCGGTGTGGAGGAGGAGCGTCCTTATTCTGTTCACAAGGACGGCAGAGACCTCATCGAACCTGTCGAGAAATATGGCGTGAAGCTCCTGAGTATCGGTTTCTTCGTAAGTCCTACTACTGCTACTCTGTGGCGCGGCGGAATGGCTTGTTCTGCCCTGAAGCAGCTGATTGCTGATGCTGACTGGGGTGAGTTGGATTACTTTATCCTCGATACGCCTCCTGGCACAAGCGATATTCATCTTACGCTGCTCCAGACGCTTTCCATTACGGGTGCAGTTATCGTAAGTACGCCTCAGCAGGTGGCGCTTGCCGATGCGAGAAAGGGTATTGACATGTATCAGAATGATAAGGTGAATGTGCCTATCCTCGGACTTATCGAGAATATGGCTTACTTTACGCCTGCCGAGCTGCCAGAGAACAAATATTATATCTTTGGTAAGGAGGGTTGCAAGAACCTCGCCAAGGAGATGAATGTGCCTCTGCTCGCCCAGATTCCTATCGTTCAGAGCATCTGCGAGGGTGGTGATGATGGTGCGCCTGCTGCTACCAAGGTTGATTCCATTACCGGTCAGGCTTTCCTCAGCCTTGCTCAAAGCGTAGTAACGGTGGTGAACCGCAGAAATGCCGAGAAGGCTCCAACCAAGATTGTAAGTACACACTAAGAAGTAAATATCCTATTTGATAAGGGTATAAAATAAAAAGCTAGGATTGCCCTCAAGCAGTCCTAGCTTTTTTTTATCAGAGGAGTTAACAGGTTAACAGTTAACAGCTGTTTTTTGCATGGTCACCCCCGAAATTATTCATTGTACATTATCCATTCTCCACGATTTCTTCCACCTCATCCTCTTCTTCTGCTACTTCGGCAGTAAGGTTTGCCTTGAGTCTGGCTGAGCGCAGTTGCTGCCTGAAAACTAGGCAGGTAGCCAGGAAATAGACACCCGTTTGTATCCAGAGTGCTCTGAATTCCGGCAGAATATCTGAAAGCGAAGCACCCATACTGCTGATTCTGAGGAACCCGCGGATGCCGAAAGTGGATGGGAAAACCCACGCAAATCCTTGCCAAAAGCCTGGAATATTGCTCAGTGGCCATGAAACTCCCGTCATAAAAAGCAACGGAACGGAGGTAAATACCACCAGAAGCATCACATTTTCACGATATCTTACCAGACACGACAGCATCAGACCGAAGAAAACGCACGAAAGAATGTAAGGAAGGAGGAAACCGAGAATAGTTGTCCACGTTACCATACTTACAAAACTGAATAGCTTGGGAACTACCAGCGTAAGATACATTCCCATCACGGCATAAACCATGAAATAAACCAATGCCTTGCCGAAAACAATGCGGAAAATACCGCCATAATGCTCGCTTACCGGTATGAGTTCGCGGTTTCTGTTGAGTTCTCTTGATGTTCCCGCTGCCATTCCTATGCCCAGCAGCATCGTCTGCTGCAGGATAAGAACCAGCACAGCCGGCAGAATGGCATTTCCGTAACCTCCTGTCGTGTTGAATATCGGAACCTCATCAAAGGCGAGCGGCTCGGTGGTAATCTCATCGTCTCTATCCGTAAACCCTCCAGCCTGTGTTATCTGGATGCCCGAGTTGATGTGGCTGGCTACGGCCTGCGAGGTCTGATAAATCGCCTTATAGGTCAGCATCAGACTCATATCGCAGTAAACTCCCACATGCGCCTGTTCGCCCCGGTTCAGCTTCGTATCGAAGTCGGCAGGGAAGTAAAGGATTCCGTGAACTGCCTGCCTGCGCACCAGTTCCTTCGCCTCGTCCAGACTGTTGCAGTAATAGGTAGCCTTGGCATCTGGTGAAGCATCATAATCGCGGATAAACTCGCGAGAACTGTGACTGTGGCTCAGGTCCACAATCGCCGTATCCACCTCTCTCACCACCTCGTTGTTGTAAATCCACGAGTAGAGCAGCGGATAGCCCAGCGGCACCAGAATGCAGAAGATGAGCACACCCTCATCGCGGAACACATTGCGCATTTCCGTTTTCCAGATGTAGCACATGTCCCAGATGCCATTGATAATCTTATATAGTAAACTACTTTTCTTCATTTAATATCTAACATTTAATCTTGAACATTCAACACTCAACATTCAACATTCAACACTCTTACGGCAGATACTTGTAAACCAGCATTGCCTTCTTGATGTTCCAAATAGTGAGCATCGGCAGGGCACAGAACAGCACCATCGCGTCCCAGTGGAGCACAGCATCGCTCATCGGGAAACCGTTGAAGATGTTCATCTGGTAAATCATGTAGTAGTGGCGCATCGGGAAGAGCTGGCCGATAGACTGTATCGGCGAATCCATCGAGAAGAGCGGATAGGTAGCTCCGCAGATGGAGAAACTCACCACGCCCCACAACGAACAGATACTCATCGACATGCGGAGCGAAGGCATCAGTCCGAAGGCAAAAATGCCGAAACACTGGCAGGAAAGTACGCTCAGAACGCCTAACAGGATGATAGGAAGCGCGCCGCCCGGATGAGGGAACTGTAATACATAATAGATGTAGAATTCGAACAGCAGGAAGATGCTCAGGAAGATGAGTGTCTGCGGCAGCATCTTGCCCGCAATGGCGAGATAAGGATTGTTGCCTGCCATCCGCATCCAGTCTCTGGCACGGTTGAACTTCAGTTCCGTACCTATAGAATAAGGTGTAATCAGGAAGATGAACAGCATGATGAGTCCCGGCACCATTACGCTCGACAGATAATAGTTGTAGTTGGCGTACGGGTTGCCTATCATGTGCAGATCTACGGCAATAGGCTGCAGGAAAGTCATGATTTCATCATTCGTTTTTCCCAGCGCCGAAAGTTTCGCCATTCCTGCCGCCGCACCTCCCAGTGTAGAGATGGTTTTCAGGTCGCGGAAGAGCAGGGAACCGGCTGCCAGCGAAACGCTGCTGTAGTAGAACGAAATCTTAGGCTGCTTCTGTGCCATCAGTCCTGCCTCCGTTCCGCTAGGAATCACCATAAAGGCATAGATTTCGTTCTTCTGGATAGCATGTCTTGCCTCAGCCATGTTCTCGTAGTGGCCCACTACCTTGGTGGTCTGGAAAGCATCGAGCTTATGTACCAGCTGTCGCGATGTAGCCGAGTTGTCCTGATCTACGATGCCCACAGGCATGTCGGTAGGCACACCTCCCTTCATCAGCGAGGTGAAGAAAATCATCACCACGATGGGGAAGATGACCATGCAGAAGAGATAAATGGGATTCTTCCACATGATGCCGCATTCTCTGAGGGCTATATGATATAATTTCTTAAACATAGAACTTGTTTACTTTGAACTTTGAACTTTGAACTTTGAGCTTTGAACTTTATGATATGCTTAATATCTCAAAATTTTATTGTAAGCTTCAAGAAGAAAACTAATCATAAAGTTCAAAGTTCAAATCTCAAAGTTCAATGTTATTTAATGATGAGTGACATTCCCGGGCGCAATCCCTCAATCTTTGTGATAGAACGTGCCTTCACCTCGAAAGTCTTGCGGTCGTAGTCGCCATTATCCTTGGTTGCCTTCCATGTAGCGTAAGAGCCCTGGTCTTTCAGGTAGTAAACCTTCATCTTGATGTCCTTGTTGAAGGCAGGAACGTAAGCGGTGAACTCATCGCCCTTGTTCAGACCCTTGAGATGGTCTTCGCGAACATTGAAGGTTCCCCACATATCGTTCATGATAGAGATGCTCATGATAGGAGAGCCGAGGCCTACCAGCTCGCCTACCTTAGGATAGACATTGCTAACCTCGCCCTCGCACTGGGCAATCTGAACGGTCTCTTTCAGAAGATTCTTCACTACATCCACAGCGCTCTTCGAAGCCTGGGTGTTGTTGGCAGCCATACGCTTCTCCTGCTCGCGGGCTCCATTCTTCGCCATATCGTACTGACTTCTGGCTGCAGCCACCTGAGCCTCTGTAGCCTTGTAGGCTGCGTAAGCCTCATCTCGTTTCTGACCGCTGATTACGCCCTCGTTGAAGAGGTTCTGCATGCGGTCGTAGGTCTTCTTGGCGATGGTTGCGGCAGCTTCAGCCTGCTGAACCAACTGGTAAGCACCCTGAATCTGCTCCTTGCGTGCACCGGCATCCGTCAGGTCCTTCATCGCCTCGGCTGCAGCGTTGGTAGCCTGGAGCATCTGTTCCTGCGATTTCATTTCCGGCACTTCGAGGATGGCGAGCGTATCGCCCACATGAACGTAATCGCCTTCCTGAACGCGGAGTTCTACTACGCGCCCCGGCAGTTTGCAGGATACTCTGTATTCTGATACCTCTACCTCGCCCTGAATGGTGTCATCCTTCTGTTCCAAAGTGAAGAAACCGATGACGCCTACGAGAATGACTACTGCTGTAAAACCGATTACAGCGAGCAATATATTGTTATGCTGTGATTTCTTAGACATTTGTTTAATCTGAATTTTAATTTGTTATTATTATTACTGCAGGATACCGAGTGCCTTGTTCAGCCCAACCTGAGTCAGCTTCACGTCGATTTCTGCATCAATCTTCTGGCTCTGTGCTTTCTGCCAGGCAGTCTGTGCAGCCATCACATCAGTAACCTCCATCACGCCTTCCTTGAAACCAAGGTTGGCGCATCTCAGGTTCTCATCTGCACTGGCGATGTTCTTCATTGCCATGTTGAGCTTCTTCTGGGCTTCCTTTACCTTAAACTGGCTTTGGGTAATCTGCAGATGAATCTTCTCTCTCGTATCATCCAGGTTCATCTGGGCGATATTGCTGGCAGCCTTGGCGGCTCTCACCTTGTAGGCGCCGTCGAACCAGTTCCATACCGGAATATGAATCATCACGCCTACATTCCAGACTCCGGTAAACTTCTTCTGGAAACCATTGAATACGTTCGGGTTCGAAATCATGTAGCCGCCTGTCAGCATGACGTGAGGCAGATTGATGGCGCGAACCATATTGGTAGCTTCTTTAGAGATGTCGAGCGCATTCTGCAGCATGCGGAGTTCCGGACGGGTGTTCAGTGCCGAATCCTGTGCTGCCACTTTCTGCTGCTCGGTGTCAACAGGAGTTCCTGATAAAGCCAGGGTTTCCTTATCTTCATCGGCAAGTGTGATTTCCTGGTTCATCGGAATGCCGCAGAGCTGGCAGAGCAGCATCTTCGACAGGGCGAGTCCGTCTTCTGCCTGGGTAATCTGCATCTCAGCTTCGTTCACTTTCACGTCTACTTTCAGTCCGTCTGCCTTGGTGGCTACTCCCTGCTGAATCATCTTATGAACATCCTCGTTCAGTTTCTTTACGAGGTCGCGGTAACTGATGGCGAGTTTCTGCTTCTGCTTCAGCGAAACGGCGAGCCAGTAAGCCTGGTCTATGCTGTAGAGCGTGCTCTGGGTCTGCTGGTCGAGATCATTCTCTGCAATCTGCTCTCCGATGTCGGCAATCTTGTTGGCTGCAATGATGGCTCCACCCATATAGATAGGTTGGCGAACCATCACGCTTCCTGCCCAGATATTGCGGGTGTCGGTGCGGAAAGCATCTACCAGTTTCTCTCCCAGCGCATTGCCTTGCTGCTGCAGGGGTCCCAGTTTCTCATTCATCAGTCCGCCTATCTGCTGCGCTATCTCCGGGGTAATCATTCCCTGACTTACAAGTTGGCTCAGCAGATTGCTGGCTCCTCCCGATATTCCTCCGGTAACGGTAGAGCCGATATTGCTGAATGTTGATTTCTGACCGTCGTTCAGCAGCGAAATCTCCCTGCTGAACCATTCGTAACCGCCTAAAGCATCTACTTTAGGAAGATATTTGGTACGTGCCGATTTCTTCATGTTGTACGCCACGTCTTTCTTGAGCTTCGAGGCATTGAGCTGCTTGTTGTTGCGCAGCGCCATGGCACGGCAACTGTCAAGGCTCAGCGTTTGTGCCTGAGCCCCGGCAGGAATCAATGCTCCCATCAGCATGATAAGAGTTATATATTTTTTCATCCTTTGTTTATAATATTATATAATATTGAATGCAAAATTATGGAATTATTCTTAAATGACAAAGAAATTTTGTTTATCAAATCTTTAAGAATCAAAAAATATATTGCATTGTGGAAAAATAGAACATACCTTCTGGTTTTCCGTAATCCCTTAATCGTCTGTTTCTTAGAAATGCACCCGTTCTGTCTCGCCCCAGGTAGGGTCTACGGTAATGCCTATTCCACCACCCGTACTGTCGCCTCCGCCACTGAATCCGTCAGCAATGGAAATCTCGGTATAGGCTGTTTGGTTCTGATGGATTTTCAAATCGGCTTTTTCAAAACTCTTTACTACCTTTGCATCGGCATCCAGAAAGCTGATACTCATCTTGATGTTCTTCTCTTCTTCATGTGGGAAGGTGTAGACGGTAAAGTCTCTGCCGCCATCTTTCATACTGAAATTTTCGGTCTGACGGCTGTTCACGCAACCGAATCCGGTGGTTGCATCCAGGGTGCTGCTGCCGCCGGTATAATAGAACTTGACGCTCCTGATTTCTTCGGGAATGGTTTCGTCGGTAATATGTACCTTGAAGGCGCCAACTGCTCGTTTCAGATCGATTTCAGAGGTGGCTCCCTCTTCGTTTACGCTCAACCTGCCGTAATAATAGAAGGTGTCGGTAAGCTTGTTGCTCGCAAACTTTACTTTCTCGGGTGCGCTGACAGAGCAGTTCCCCTTTCCGTTATGGGCAATCACCACGAGGCGGTATTCTCCTTCGTCCAGACTCACATGGGCAGTTCCGAAGCCATTGTCTGTTGAAAGCTGGTTCACCGTCTCCAGTTTCTCCTCTCCGTCAAAGATGGCAAGTGTCAGTCTGGAGCACACATCGCCCAGCGCCATCTGCTTGTCGGCAGCTTTGGTTGTCAGCAGACTTGTGCCTTCTATTTTCTGCACATGGATAGTTACATTGGCGTTTGCCTCACGTGATTTTCCGGTTGTTTCGTCAATCGAAAACTTCTCACATGAAGTAAGCGTCGCTACGAGCATCAGCAACAGGGATGCCAGTAACCGATAGGGCTTCTTACTCATAATAGTTCTTATTTACTAGTTGCTCTATGCATTATCTCGGAGTTTCCTCGGGCATAAAGATGTGGCAAATATACGTTTTTTCTCTTTTCGATGCAAGTAAATTCTAATAAATCTTTATATTTTTTGTCATTTATCTGTTTTTTCGTAATTTTGCATCGGTTTTTCTGTACTTACAGAGCCGATTTTGCATTATATATATAATAAGGTATAGAAGATATTGGTATGGATAGGAAGATAAAAGCATTATTTTTTGATATTGACGGCACCTTGGTGAGTTTCAAAACCCACAAGATTCCGCAGAGCACGGTAGATGCCTTGGAGCAGGCTAAGAAGAATGGGGTAGAGGTGTATATTTCTACCGGTCGTCCGCAGCTTATCATCAATAACCTCGGGCAGATAGAACATCTCATCGACGGTTACATTACCACCAATGGCGCGCGCTGTTTTGTAGGCAATCAGGTGGTGAGCCAGCACGCCATCCTTCCGGAAGATGTGAAGAAGATTATCGAGGCTGCCGACCGTGATGATTATCCGGCAATTGTAGTGGGAGAGCATCATCTTGCCATCCATCATTATACCGACGAGGTTTATGAAATCTTTGCCAAGGGATTGGGAGTGGATTGCGAAATCTTCCTGACCGATGTGAACGAATTGGGAGATGAGCAGGTTCTGCAGGTTACTCCTTTCTGTTCGGTAGAGCAGGAGGCGCTCCTGATGCCTACGCTCCGCAACTGCACGTCGGGCAGATGGCATCCTGCCTTTACGGATATTACGGCAGCCGATGCGGATAAGGGCAAGGGCTTGCATGCAATGGCTGATTATCTGGGTTTGAATATAGATGAAACCATGGCTTTCGGCGATGGCGGCAATGATATTTCCATCGTCCGGGAGGCTGGCGTAGGTGTTGCGATGGGCAATGCGGGAGATAATCTCAAGCAAATAGCCGATTATATTACGACTCATGTGGATGAAGATGGTGTTAAGAATGCCCTCCTTCATTTTGGCGTGATTTAAATACTTGGGCTTATTGCCTCTGTTTTTATAACTCTCTATATATAATAAGGTGTAATTCTGATGAAGCCTTTTTGATAGGCGAGTTTCATTTTAATAAAATAATGAGGGCAAACATGTCATTTGTTTTGTCGAATGGCATGTTTGCCTTTCTGTTTTTAAAACTTTCCTTTTGTATTCAGTTTCTTTCAATAATTTACGTTTTGGGACAATAAATGCCAAAAAGCTTACGAAAGGTAATAAAATACACGAAAAATATACATAAAGTACCATAAAGTTGGTATTTTGCGTCAATTTGTTTGCTGAAAATTTGTTTAATTAGCAAAAAGTATGTATCTTTGCACCCGATATTTGTAAGTTGTTTAATTTTTAAGAGAGAGGATTATGGTAAAAAGATTGACCATGCTCATGGGGGGAGTCATACTCGGTACGAGTATGACTTTTGCTCAAAATGTTAATGTGTCAGGTGTCGTATATGCAGAAGACGGCGAACCTGTTGTTGGCGCTTCCGTTAAAGTAGATGGTACTAAGACGGGTACTGTTACTAACATTGATGGTAAGTTTGAATTGGCAATACCTGCTGATAAGAAGAAAATCACAGTTTCTTACCTTGGTATGTCGCCAAAGACCGTTACGGCGGGCAAGAACATGAAAATTACATTGAACGATGATACTCGTTCTTTAAAGGAAGTGATGGTTGTAGCTTATGGTACAGTAAAAAAATCTGCTTTTACTGGCTCGGCTACTGAGGTTTCTGCAGATAAGTTGAAGACTCCTTCTGCTTCCTTAGATAAAGGTCTTGCAGGTCAGGTGGCTGGTGTACAGGTTGTTTCACAGTCTGGTCAGCCTGGTTCTGGTACATCTTTCCGTGTTAGAGGTTCTGGTTCTTTGTCATCTAGTAATCAACCTCTTATTGTTGTGGATGGCATTCCAACTTCAAATGAAGAATATTCTCAGGTAGCATACGCCAATGATGCATCTAGTAATATTTTAGCAACCATCAATCCTAATGATATAGAGTCGGTTACGGTGCTGAAGGATGCCGCAGCAGCAGCACTTTATGGATCTAGAGCTGCCAATGGCGTGGTAGTTGTTACCACGAAATCAGGTAAGTCGGGAAAAGCTAAGGTGTCTTTTGATGTTAAATATACCACTTCCTCTATTGCAGGCAAGTACGACATGGTGAGCTCTGCAGATTATTATAAGACTCTTTATACAGCTTATCGCAATGCGGGAAAGTCTGTAGAGGATGCTAATCAGCTGACTCAAGGTACTTTTACTCATAATCCATACAATGTGGATAATCCTCTGGATGCCAACGGCAATGTGGTGGATGGTGCTAGGATAGTTGTAGATACAGACTGGCAAAAGGAAATCTTCCATGCAGCCTCTACTTACGATGCCAATGTGAGTGTAAGTGGTGGAACAGCAAAGTCTTCTTATTTCTTCTCAACAGGTTATCTTGATCAGGATGGTATTACCCCTAGTTCACATTATAAACGTTATTCTGCTAGCTTGAATGTGAAGTCTGATGCAGCCAAATGGCTGTCTGTGGGTATGAATGCAAAATTCTCTTATGGAGTCCAGAATACTGAAGTGGCAGGTAGTGCAGGTGCTAGCCCTCTGTATGATGCAGTGTCGTTCCCTAATGCTGTGCCTTTGTATGTTGTAGATTCCAATGGTCAGCCAGTATTGGATGCTAATGGAAATCGACAGTATAATTTTTCCAACCCAGTAGCTCGTGATATGAATCCAGTTGCGCTTCCTAAAATGGACGTGCACCGTAGTAAGATGTTGCGCTTCATTGGTTCGGCATTTGCGGAAGTAAAATTGATGGATGGCTTGAAATTCAAGACCCAGTTCTCTCCAGATATTGTTTATAATAACGAGCATCGTTACTGGAATCCTGAACATGGTAATGGTCCTGCCTACAATGGTCGTCTTGACAAGTATCATACCACTGACGTGATGTATACTTTCACAAATACATTTAATTATTCGAAGACGTTCAGTGATACCCATCATGTCAATCTCTTGGCAGGTATGGAATATTGGCAGAGCACTTATGAGTATCTCTATGCGGGTGGTACAGGTGTAGGTGACTCACAAGAATTGTCGCAGGCTACAGCCTTGCTTTCTCCTGATTCTTATACTACCAAGGAAACGATGATTTCTTATTTCGGTCGTGCGGAGTATTCTTATAAGGAAAAGTACAATCTTGCTGCTAGTTTGCGTACTGATGGTTCGTCTATCTTCGGTGATGACAACAAGTGGGGTACCTTTTGGAGTCTCTCTGGTGCATGGCGCATCAATAACGAGGAGTTTATGAAAAATATCAATTGGATAGACAACCTCAAGCTTCGTGTCAGCTATGGTACTTCTGGTAACAAGAGTGGCATTGAACATTATCTCTACAATCGTTATTTGTCACAGGGCATCTATGGTGTCAATGCCGACTATAAGTATGGTAGCGATAAGGGTGCTGTGCTTGAGCAGTTAGAAAACAAGTCGCTGTCCTGGGAAGCTCAAAAAATGTTCAATGTAGGTGTTGACTTCAGCTTCTTGAACAGATTCTATGGTTCTTTGGATTATTTCTATAAGACTTCTGATGGCTTGCTCTATAAGTATCCTTTGGCTGAACAGAATGGCTTGCTTAACATAACAATGAATGCAGCCAAGGTGGCTAACCACGGTTGGGAGTTGATGTTGGGTGCCAATGTACTGAAAAACTCTCCAGTGAAATGGAACGTTGAGCTGAATGCTTCGTTCATCAAGGATACCATCAAGGATCTCTATGGTGACAATGATGTACGCCAGACTTCCTATGCCAAGATTTGGACAGTAGGTGGTAGCCAGTATGAGTTCTATATGCCAACTTGGGCTGGTGTTGATGCTGAAACTGGTGATCCGCTGTGGTATCATGTCAATGAGGATGGTACTCGTACTACTACAAATTCTTATAGCAAGGCAACTTTTGAGCGCCAAGGCAAGTCAACTCCTGATGTTTATGGAGGTATCCACAATGCGGTATCATACAAGAGCTTCGACCTCAATGTGCAGATAAATTATACTTTGGGTGGCAAGGTATATGATGGTATCTACGCCAATATGATGAGCGAAGGTAACACAATGGGCAGCAACTTGCACAAGGATGAGCTGAAGGCATGGACTACCTCAGGACAGCAAACAAATGTGCCACGTTATGTAGTGAACAATGGCAATGGTTCTAACAGTCTCTCTACTCGTTTCTTGTATAACGCAACAAATGTGCGTTTGGCTAACGTTACGTTGAGCTATCGCCTCCCAAGCAACTTGGGAATCTTCTCAAAGGTGATAAGTGGGGCTAAGGTTTATGTGTCTGGTGATAATCTTCTGACATGGTTCTCTTCTGACTGGAAGGGATATGATGACATAGATATCTATGGTGTGCAAGGGTACAATGCTTACCCATCCATCCCAACTCCACGTTCATTCACAGTAGGTGCTAACATTACATTTTAATTAATTATTAACGACTCATATTTATGAAAAAGATAATATTTTCACTTTTGGTGGCAGCACTTTTGGCATCTTGCTCCTCAGATAATTTGTATCAGGACCCTACTAACGGTTTGTCTACTAGTACAGCTATACAGACAAAGTCGAATGTAGGAATGGTGTTGACAGGTGCTTACGAGCAGATAGGACATTACTATTATATGACTATAGGTCAGATTGCTCTTGACGATATGGGCGATGACGAAATGCTGTCCAATGGTGCTTTCGGCTTTTCTCCATACAAGTGGAACCAATACACATACGATTATACGCAGTATGCTCGTATCAATGACGGATGGTGGAGTTCTTATTGTAGCTATCTTTGGAGAAAGGCTTATACCGCTATCGATCAATGCAATCTTATTATTGAAAACGCAGACAATTTGCCAAATGGATGTGAGGACTATCTGGCTCAGGCTCATGGCTTGAGAGGATGGAATTTTCTCAATCTCTATCATTTGTTCTGTCCAGCTTATCTCAACAAGACACTTGGCGGAGACAATGGAAAGGGCTTGTTCCTTCGCCTGGCAAGTGCTTCTTCCGATAAGAGTACGGTTGTACCTCGCTCTGACTTGAAGGCATCTTTGCAGCAGATTATCGATGATTTCACTTATGCTTATGAGCACTGTACTTCTACAAGTAACTATTATGTCAACAAGAAAAGTGCGGCTTTGTTCTTGGCTCGTACTTATCTGGAAATGGGCAACTATCAAAAAGCATCGGAGTTTGCGGAGGTGGCTGCAAGTAATACCTTCGATGGAAGTAACTTGATGAGTCAGCAAGAGTATCAGTCGGGCTTTATGACCGCCAACTCTGAGTGGTTATGGGGCTTTAAGTTTGATGAGGAGTCTACCAATATCTATGCCTCGATACCTTCTTTCTATCATGCTGCTAAAGCAATGGATGCTAATTCCACCTTTGGAACTGCCAACTATGGCAAGCAAGTGCCTGGAGAAAAGGTTGACAACCGTGTGACTTACTTGGAAGAGAATGCCATCGACTATGTGGTCGGGTATGGTACCATTCGATTTGCAAAGTCTTTCACAGATATTTTCAAGAAGGATGAAAATGGCATTTGGACAGATTGTCGTGCTCTTTTCCCATTCTATATTGATAGCAAGGATGGATATTTTACGGCCAAATTTAATAATCGTAGTACTCTCGGAGTAGCTGATTATCCGATGGCTCGTATTGCTGAGGCTTATTTGATAGAAGCAGAGGCTAAGTTCAAGTTAGGTGATGCAGCCACGGGCTTGCGTGTTCTCAATGCCTTGCAGGTAAAGCGAGGCGGTTCGGTGTCGGCTGCCATCAATATTGATGAAATATGGAAAGAGCGTCGCCGCGAACTCTATGGTGAGGGCTTTGCATTGACAGACTTGAAACGTCTCAACATGCCTTTGCATCGTGAGGGTGATGATCAGTGGAGTTCAACCAAGGACTTGCCAGCTGACAGTCCACGCATGATGTTCCCTATTCCTGATGATGAGCTTGATAACAATCCTTATTATAAGAATAGTACTGAAGATTATAATAAGGGACAGAATGATTATTGGGCTAGATAATAGTAAATATTAACTTATAATCCTGCTTGCAAGGGAAAATTGCAAGTGGGATTTTTTAACATTTAATTCAATGAAAAAGATAAAAACTCTGATGATGCTGGCTTTCGCTTTTGCCAGTTTGGGTATCTACGCACAGTATCCTGCAACATCTGATGTCTTGGAGTTTCAGAATCGCAAGATAGATGTTGCGCCATTTTTTGATGGTTTTCCTTTCTCTCAGTTCCGGCTCTCTGATGATGGCTCCAAACTTTTTTTCCTCAAGTCGGGGGCAGAGTCTCGTATGCAGTGGATTGAGTTGGATGGTAAGTTGACTCCTTTTGACGGCAAGGATGCCATCGATGCCGACTTATCTAAGCGAAATGGATGGAATCCTGTTTATAATGCAGGTGATAAAAAAGTGTACTGGTTGGGGGATGAACATAATGAGGAGAGGTTCAATATCTATCGTTGCGACCTCAATAATCCTGGTAAGCCAGAACGTATTACTGATGTCCCTTATGTTTACGAGTGGGGATTCAATCAAGATAAGTCGAAGATTGCTTATGTGGGTAGAATGGGACAGAATGAGAATCGCCTTGATGAGCTTCATGTCCTGGACTTGAAGACAATGAAAGACCAGCTCGTCGGAATTGATAATCCTGACTATCGTTATACCTGGGGTTCTATCAGCTGGCGACCTGATGGAAGCGGAATTTTGCTTACGGCTTTGAAAAACATGGATCGCCGTTTCTGTACTATTGTCTATGTTGATTTGAATACCAATAAGATAACGCCTCTCAATGACTCTGCCAAAAATGCCAGCTTTGATGGCTGTGACATGATGAAGGAGTGGGTGAACAATGACGAGTGCTATTATTTTTCCGACCAAGATGGCTATCGTAATCTCTATCTTTTCAATGCCAAGACCAAGGCTACCAAGCAGATAACAGCCTATAAGGAGCCTTTGGAGGATGCGCGTATCGTAAAGATAGGCAAGAAAAACTATATTTTCGGATTACAGTCAACTCCTATACAGACATCGATGATTCTTATCGACCCTGCTACCAATAAGGAGGTGTTTCGTAATGAGTCCGACCAAAACTATACTATAGGTTCGGTAAAAGGCAATGTGGTAAGGGTTGTTGCCAACAATGTCACAAACCTCATGAAGGTGGAAGACCTTGTGGTGGGCAAAAAGAGTGTAGTTCGTAAGACTGTGCTCGGTATGCCAGAAAAGGTCCAGAAAGAACTGGTGCAGGGAGATGTGGAGAGACTCTCTATTCCTACATTCGATATTGATCCTTCTACTGGTAAGACTCGTATGATTCATGCTTATCTCTTCAAACCCAAGAATCCTTTGCCAGTGGATAAGAGTGTGGTAATGATACAGTCTTTCTATGGTGGTACAAATTCCTATGATGCTGAGTATCAGATTTACAATAAGGCAGGTATCTATGTCTTGAGCCCTGCTCCACGAGGAAGTGTAGGCTTCGGTCGTGACTTTGCCGCACTCAATGATGGAGATTTGGGAGGTAATGAGATAATCGACATTATTAAGTGTGCCCAGTATATATCCGAAAAGTTGAATGTCCCTGCAGAACGTGTTGGATGTTTTGGTGTAAGTCATGGTGGTTACGCTACTATGCGCTTGATGACTTTCCCTGGCGAAATCAACGGAAACAAAGCGACTTTCCCATTTGGCTTTGGTGTTGAAACAGCAGGTTTTTGTGACATCATCTATCAGCACACTCATTCTAATATTCCTGACTGGACGTTCTTGGAGGCAGGCGATCCTATAGCCAATAAAGTGAAAATTATAGATCGTTCTCCATTATATCATGCCGAGAAATTGTCGGGACCATTGCTTCTGTGTCATGGAAATCATGATAATCGAGTGGATATTGAGGGTAGTAGATTGATGGATAGAATGTTGACTCACCTTGGTTTGCCTCATAGATATGTGGAGTTTGAGGGATTGGGACATGGCGTAAAAGGTAAGGAACCTTTAAAAATGTTCTATCGAAATGTGTTCCGTTTCTTGGATGAAATTGAAGCAGGAGATGGAAAAAATATAAAATAAGGCAAAGTGATTTGCCTCGTTGTTGACTAAGTCAACACTTATATCTCTCTCGTCTTGGGGGACTGGCGGTGGTCAGTCCCCTTTTTGGCTTTATAAGAGAGATTTCTTGGTTAATGAGGGTGTGTCATAAGTTCGGATAATAGTTGGTGTATAACAGTTGGCTGCCGCATGCACAACAGCTGTTGTGCATGCGCATATCAGCTGTTATGGAATAAACACCATAAAGCAAGGATATGATGATTGAAGAAGCTAAGAAGGACAACTTGCTGGAAACTAACGGATTTGCTGTATTTGGCAGTGTTTCTAAAGAGAAATGAGATGCAGAATATAGAGTTCGTTCAGTTACCAAAGCATTACCCATATAGTTACCGAACAATACATAGGTAACAAAACAATGGAAAGATTGTTGCCGACCGGCGCATTCTTCATAATTCTGCATAAGTTTGAATTTTGTCAGTCGCCTATACGATTATAATTTTGCAAACTAAAAAGTATAGGCAATGAAAGTAGAAAAATTCAAGGTGTTGCTCTACCTCAAAAAGAGCGGTTTGGACAAGAACGGTAAGGCTCCAATTATGGGACGCATTACAGTGAATAACACGATGGCGCAATTTAGTTGCAAGGTCTCTTGCACTCCTAACTTATGGAGTGCAAGAGATAGTCGCTTGGTAGGCAAGAGTCGTGAAGCGGTTGAGGTTAACGAAAAGTTGGACAAACTCGAACTTTCCATAAACTCGGCTTTTGAGTCGCTCATCAGTAAGCATAAGGACTTCTGCGCCAAGGATGTCAAGGAACTGATGCAAGGATGTATGCAGACCCAAATGACTTTTCTGAAAATGGTTGACCGAGTGAACGATGAGTTAAAAAGTCGCATCGGGGTTGACAGATCGCCAAAGACTTATTCTGCATATCATTATAACAGATTAAATCTCGGCGAGTTCATTGAGACAAAATATAAGATGAAGGACTTGGCTTTTGGACAACTTACCGAGCAGTTCATTCATGACTATCAGAATTACGTGATTGATGAACGTGGATATGCCATCGAGACTGTGCGCCATTATCTTGCCATCATCAAGAAGGTTTGCCGTCTTGCATTCAAGGCAGGTTATGCAGACAAGCTTCATTTCAAGCATTTCATCCTTCCTAGGGAGACTCGAAGGACTCCAAGAGCGTTGAGCCGTGAATCTTTTGAGAAAATTCGTGATATAGAGATTCCAGAATGTAGAAAGGCGCATAGAATAGCAAGAGACCTGTTTCTTTTCGGATGTTACACTGGTGTATCCTATGCAGATGTTGTCTCAATAACGGAAGACAACATCTTTATTGGAGAGGACGGCAGCAAGTGGCTGAAGTATTGCAGACAGAAAAATGGGCATCGTGCAAGTGTGAAGCTTCTCCCTGAGGCTCTTGACTTGATAGACAAGCATCATGACGATTCAAGAAAGACATTATTCCCTCTGATGCATCATGCGAATCTGTCTCGCCATTTGAAGGCACTGAGAGAACTCGCTGGAATAAAGGAGGATTTGTGCTATCACATGGGACGACATTCGTTTGCGTCGCTCATCACGCTAGAGGCTGGAGTTTCCATTGAGACCATCAGTAAGATGCTGGGGCATAACAACATCAGAACCACGCAAGTTTACGCCCAGGTGACTCCACAAAAGTTGTTTGACGATATGGATGTTTTTATTGAGGCGACAAAGGACTTGAGATTAATATTGTAACGACAACCCCATAAAATAGAAAGAATATGCGTAGTACATTCAAACTGTTGTTTTATATCAACCGCCAGAAAACAAAGTCTGACGGAACTGTTCCTGTCATGTGCAGAATAACCATTGATGGCAAGAACACTTCCATGACCACTGGCATCATCTGCAAGGCGGATGCATGGAACAGCGAGAAAGGAGAAATCACAAATGTCCGTGACAACAATCGACTCAAGGATTTTCGCAAACGTGTCGAAAAGGCATACGAGGAGATTCTGAAAAGTCAAGGTGTGGTGAGTGCCGAGATACTGAAAGGCTATCTCAGTAATAATGTTGCCATACCAACAACCCTGCTGATGATGGGAGAAAAAGAACGTGAGCGTCTGCTAATCCGTTCCAAGGAAATAGATTCCTTGTCATCATATAACCAGTCCAAGTACTCACAGCGGTATCTTCGTGACTTTATTGTGGCAAATGGAAAGACGGATATTCCATTTGCTGAGGTTACCGAGGACTTTGGAAAGGAATACAAGGCATATCTGAAGCGAGAGAAGAAATTCTCGTCTCGTCTGACCAATACATGCCTTTGCTGGCTCAACCGCCTGATGTTTCTGGCTGTGGATTACGAATTGTTGAGATTCAATCCCATTGAGGACATGGAATATGAAAAGAAAGATGCTCCTGTCCACAGACACATCAGCAGAAAAGAGTTGGAAATATTGCTTTCCACGCCGATGCAGGATGCACGAATGGAACTGGCTCGCCGATGCTTCCTTTTTTCTACCTTCACAGGCCTTGCCTTCGTTGATACGAAAAGGCTGTATCCCCATCATATAGGCGCAACCGCCAGTGGACGGAGATACATCAGAATTCACAGAAAGAAGACGGGTGTTGAGGCTTTCATCCCACTCCATCCCATTGCAGAACAAATTCTGTCGCTGTACAATACTACGGATGATGCCAACCCTGTATTTCCGTTACCGTCTCAAAATGCCATGCAACATGAGGTGAATGAGTTGGGATTCGCCATCGGCAAGGATGAGAATTTGACCTATCATCAGGCTCGTCACAGCTTTGGAACGTTGCTTATTGGCGAGGGTGTTTCCATCGAGAGTATAGCCAAGATGATGGGGCACGCCAACATCAATACGACCCAACGCTATGCAGAGGTAACCGACCGCAAGATAGTGGCGGAGATGGATAAGTTGATAAAATTGAGAGAGGAATATGGCTTGACAAAGCCAAACATTAACAATCAAAAATCAGAGTGATATGAGCAAAAGAGGAATAATAGAGAATTGCGGTTGTGGAATATTCTCCATACCAGCCACTCCAGTGTGGATGACCATACAGGAAATAGCGGATTTGTTCTGGCTGTTCGGGCAAGATGTCAGAAAGCAGATTCATGCCATCTATAAAAACAAGGAAATGGACGAGTCGGAAACGCACAAGTACATTCGTCAAACAGACAGAATCAGTTATGATGTGTTCAACCTACAGATGGTAATAGCCTTGGCTTTCAGAATCAACACCCAAGAGTGTCGTCTTTTCCGAAAGTTCATCATGGATAAAGTCTGCAAGGAAGACAAGCAGTTGTTTATGTTGTTTGAGTGCAAAAGCATAAGCGGAAACACCTTTAACTAAGTTTCTGTGCAATATACAAAATAGCGGTCAAACCAACCATATTCGATATGGCGGTTTGACCGCTGTTTTTTCTTCTATCATGGATTCGTCCATGCGCTTCTGTAATTTCGCATGAGAATATTCTCTATGTCGCTCTCCTTGTAAAGGATGGTTCCACCGATTTTACAATAAGGCAGATAGCCTTTTTCTCGATAGTCCTGCAAGGTACGGCGGGTAAGTTTCAACTTGATTGCCAAGTCACGCTCTCTGATAAAATGCTCCCCATTCAAGAGAGGCTTACAAAACTCCATGCTTCTTTCCAATTTGGACAAAGCATCTTCCATCTTGGCGTTGATGTTCTGCACGAACTCTTCGCCTACGGTCTTGATTTCATTCATATTCGTTCTTTTACTAAAATGGATTAAGTGGATGATGATAATGGTTGTTACTTTCGGGCATTCAAGTAGGTCATGGCTTCCTCGACATCCTCCATGCGATAATATGTCTTGTTGCAGATTTTGGTGTACCCGATGATGCCAGTTCTGCGTAAGTTCTGTAATGTACGCACGCAGATGCCAAGAATCTTGCACACATCATCATTATCAAGCCATTCGCCGAGTCGCTTCTCCTTGTGCTTGTCCAAGGTTGAATGGAATCTCATGAAAAACTCCTTAATGTTCTCGTTCAGCAGATTAAAATCTGATTTTTCAATTGCTACTAAATTCATACTTTTGAAATTTATGGTTCATTACTCTTGTTGTTAATCTCGCTTGCAAAGTTAAGGTATTTGTTTCTATAATCATCTGTTTTCAATAGTGCTGGCAGCATTTGGCGTTATTGTGGCAGCATTTGTCTTACTTCGGAAAAGAAAATTGAAGAAAATCATTCCCTACTATGTACATACTATACATTCTGTTACTTTTTTTATTCCGAATTTTGCAACCGAAACAAAGAAGTACGAACAAAAAACGACATAGAACATGAGTAATGAAGACATAATGAAAATGACGCAAGAGATACCAGTCCTTGCCAACAGCATCAAGCAAATGATGCAGCGCTTTGACAATCTGGAAAGAATGATTGTGTCTCATATTGGTGTTGACAAAGATACAATAAAGTGTCTTGGCGATGGAAGAATCTTGGACAATCAAGATTTGTGCGACATCCTCAATGCCAGTAAGAGAACGATACAGCGACTGAGAAGTGAAAAGAAGCTGCCTTATCACATGATAGGCAGAAAGACATACTACAAGGAATCAGAAGTAATGGATTTTATCAAGAAGTACATGACAGTTTCCGAGTAGAATAACTAAGTAACGCCGAAAGGCAAGTATTAACAATTAAAACATTAACGATCATGGTACAAAAGAAAAAGAGTGATGAACAGGACGTGCTGGTAGTCCGTGACGAAAAGACGGGCGAGATCAGCGTCGTCGCCGGACTCAGCAGGGATGGCACACCGAAGCGAGCGCCTGCCAAGGCGGAGAACACGCCCGACTTCCTGCGTTTTGACCGCAACAGTGACCTGATGGACAGTTTCTTCCGAAACTTCTTCCGCCAGTGCAAAGAGCCAAGCCGATTCGGATTCTACCGCATAGCGGCAGACCAGGTGGAAAACCTGCTTGGCGTGATGAAGGAGTTGCTGAAAGATCCGGAGGCTAACAAGGAGATTCTTTCCGCCCACAAGGTTGACA
>NZ_CDRSSE010000010.1:0-85328 GCF_977051555.1 Segatella sp. | reverse complement strand
ATCCATATTTGAACAAGGAGGGTTACAACTGCGTTTGCTGTGCCCCCAACAATCCTGTAGGATTGCATCTTGAGTTTTGGGAAGAGGGTGAGGATGTGCTTACCATCTGGAATCCCGGCGAGAATTACCAGGGTTGGATCAATACCCTGCATGGCGGAATCATCAGTATGCTGATGGATGAAGTGGCAGGCTGGGTCATCAACCGCAAACTGCAGACTACGGGTGTGACGATGCAGCTTAACGTGAAGTACAAGAAGCCTGTGATGACCACCGATTCGCAGATTACGGTGCGTGGTCACATCGCCAGTCAGCGCCGCAATATTGTTACCATCCACCTGACTTTGGAAAACTCCAAAGGCGAGGTTTGTGATGAGGGAGAAGCCATCTACTTTACCTTCGGTCCTGATAAAGCCAAGGAGATGGGGTTCGACTGCTGCAAGGTAGAAGGGGAGGAATAACTCTCCCCACTTGTTTGTAATGCTGGAGTCTTTCTTGAAGTTTTGAAAGTTCTTGAAGTTGATCATGCTCTGTCTGCGTTTAAGAGTTCCTTGAATCACAATTCCCCAGAAAGCCGTTTCCTGCCCATTTTGTGGTCTTCATTGATGACCGGTGCCTGCCATCTATTAAGACCAGCCTCGGTCTTCATAGATGACCGACTTTGTGCACAAGAAGACTGTTCTTTCGATTGCCGGTGCAAAGATACAAAAAATCTAAGCAGAAAGCAAGCTTTTTTCCGTAGAATGTTGGAAAATAGTGTGTAAGTGGTTGATTTTTAAGAATATAAGTATTTGCGATTTTTACATCTGATTGCAAAAGTCGCCTTGATTCGCTTTTGATGATTGAAAAACGGGGAAATGTGGATGGTGTCATTAAGGGTCAGTGTCATTAAGGGTCATTAAGGTTTTCGGGGGCGCAAATATCTCTATAGTATAATAATAAATATATATATTTATATTATACTATGGCTCTAAATGACATTTGCTTTTTCTTAATGACCCTTAATGACACTGACCCTTAATGACACGATAGAGCTTCTGAAAGCTATTCTGGAAGAATGTAGTATTGATTGTATCGTATTGATAATCAGTTTGATAGTTATTGATTGAACTGTTTCGTTTCCCTCGTTTAATGTTATTAAAACGCACAGAATCTCCTTCGCTCTATCCCAGTTTTCTTGCTCTTTTTACTAGAATCTTGACAAAATATATCAAGAAATTCCTTATTTTCCCCCTTTCATTCTGCCTTTTCCCCCTCTTATATTTGCCTTCTGAAGGGGTGAAAAGTGCCATCTGAGCCACTTTTTCTTGCTTCTAAGAGCATTTTTCTCCTCCTTTCTCTACAAAAAACTAATCCAGCCTTTCTTGCCATTTTTGCTTGGGTAATGTGAATTTCTGTTGACAATGGAGTCTGATTATTTAGGGGATAAGGTCATTAAGGTCAAGGTCATTATCGGTCATTAAGGTTTTCCAATCCATTAAAAGTCCTTTACGATTTGCCATTAAAAACGCCTATACTAAAAAGGGTATTTTATGGGGTAAAATCCATGTTTTATAAGGCTAAACCCCAGCTTTTTTCGGAAAAGTGTAGTTTTTAACTATTGATTTTTTCGGAAAAGTGTAGTTTTTAACTATTGATTTTATAGGAAAAGTGTGTTTTTATTTGGTTATTTCGTAGGAAAAGTGTATATTTGCACCGTTGAAATCATAGGAAAAGTGTAATTATGCTGTATAGAAAGATAGAAAAATATATCGTAAGTCATTTACAATCAGGGTCTGATAAGATTCTGATTGTTGATGGTGCACGCCAAATCGGAAAGTCGTACATCATCCGTGAAATCGGAAAGAAGCTTTTTCCAAACTATATTGAGGTGAATATGGAGACAGATAAGCTTGGTGATCGGACTTTTGCTAATGCCAGGACGGTGGATGATTTCTATTTGGCTTTGAGTGCGGTGGCAGGTGATAGGATGAAGGAAAAGAATAACACCTTGGTGTTTATTGATGAGATTCAGGCCTACGACCACCTGCTTACTTTGCTCAAGTTTCTGCGCGAAGATAATAAGTTTACTTATATCGCCAGCGGCTCGTTGCTGGGTGTTACGCTCAAGACTACCTCTTCTGTTCCTTTGGGCAGTATCATCATCCGCCACATGTATCCGTTGGACTTTGAGGAGTTCTTGATAGCAAACGGAATCGGCCAACTGGTGCTTGATACGATTCGCAAGAAGTTTGCGGCAAGGGAGTCGATGCCGGAAGCCATTCACAACAAACTGCTTGATTTGTTCAAGAAGTATCTGCTGGTTGGAGGATTGCCAGATGCGGTCAACGAATTTCTGGCAACCAAGAATATTACGACCATTCGTACCATTCAGAATGAAATCCATCATCTATATGGAGTGGATGCGGCTCGTTATGAGGAGATGCATAATCGCCTGAAGATTCAGCGCATCTACAGTATGATTCCTTCTAACTTGGAAAACAAGAAGAAGCGTGTGGTGGTGAAGGACATAGAGGATAAGAAGGGAAAGCGAATGAGTGATTACGTAGAGGAATTCGACTATCTGATTTCTTCGGGCATTACCTTGGAAGTGAAGGCCATCAGCAAGCCTAGTTTCCCGCTGATAGAGAATAGTGGCAAGAATCTGCTGAAGCTTTATATGAACGATGTGGGTATTCTGACCAGCATTTTCTTTGGCACCAACATCAAGGCGGTGATGGATGATGTGGCAAGCATCAACCTGGGTTCCGTTTATGAGACGGTGGTGGCACAGGAGTTGAAGGCGCATGGCTTCAATCTTTATTATTACGACAACAAGAAGACGGGTGAGGTGGATTATCTGATAGATGACATGGAGCATCTTTCTGTTCTTCCGTTGGAAATCAAGTCGGGTAAGGATTATCAGGTGCATAGTGCCTTGGATAAATTCTTGCAGATCAAGGAATACAACATCCAGCAAGCCTTCGTGCTCTCGAATGCCCAGCAGGTGGAGGTGAAGGATGGAATAACTTATCTGCCTATTTATTATATAATGTGTATAGAGCCGAAGGAGGCGGAAGATACAATATTTTAGAAAGATAATTCCTTATAGGAAATAGATTCTCCAAAAAATGTTGTATATTTGCAGTTGATTTTGAGTGTATTGATATTGCTATCAAATAAAAAGCATTGTTGATATTCGAAGAGATAATAGAAAAGAAAAAATATGATTACAAAAGATAATATACAAAAAGTCCTTTTGGATTTGAAGTTTTTTTCAAATCATGGTGTCTATACCAGACATTTTGGCTCGGCTGACGAAGGCTTTGATTTGGAATATAACTATAATACTGGTAAATTCAATTATCCGGTAGGATTACAGGCTGATAGAAATACAACGCAAGAAGATTATCAGAAAGAAAGTTATGTTGTATTTGTTTGTGTTGCCCAATTGTTTGAGCGTGGTTATCTTCCTCAACATATCAAGTTGGAGGGAAGAAATTATGCTGGTACAGACACGGGATACTGTGATATTCTTGTAAGCGATAATAATGGTGAGCCATATCTTATTGTTGAATGTAAAAAGGCAGATATTGATAAGAAAGAGGATGAGTTTCGTAAACATTGGGCAAGGACTATGCGTGATGGTGACCAATTGTTTCGTTATTTCAATACTTATCGTAAAGCCCAATATCTTTGTATGTATGCGGCGGATTATCCAGAATACAGCAAGAAAGGGAAAAAAATAAATCGTCTTGAGATCAACTATCATATTATTTCTTTGGTTGATAATGAGGAATATCTGCAGACGGATAATAAGCTCCATAGTTTCCAGGAAATGCGAGAACAGCAAGGCGGAAGTGAAGACTTTTTTAATGTTTGGAAGCAGACGTATAAACAGGATTATACAACTCGTGGTTTGTTTGAAGAAGGTATTGATGCTTTCAACATAGGAAAGAAGAGTTATGGCATAAATGATTTGAAGACTATTGATGAATACTCGTTGGATAAGAAATACAATGAGTTTGCATTAATATTGCGTAAACATACCATTTCGAGTCATGAGAATGCTTTTGATAAATTGGTGAATCTTTTCCTGGCGAAAATCATAGATGAGCGTTATCATTCTAATGAACTTCAGTTACTTTGGAAGGGTGCGGCTTATGATGATTATTTCTCGTTGCAAGACCGTTTGATCAATTTGTATAAACGAGGAATGAAGGAGTTCTTCGATGACGAGGTGGCTTCGGTAGAAAATGCAGAAATAGAAAATGCGTTTAAATTTCTTACATCTAAAGCTGATGAGGCAAGGGATACGATTAAAAGGTATTTCCGTAAATTGAAATATTTCAATAACAACCCTTTTGCCTTCCTCGATGTGCATAACGAGCAGTTGTTCTATAAGAATGCTGTCATATTGAAGGATACTATCAGTATGTTGCAGGATATTTATTTGACTAAAAATACGGATAATCAGTTTTTGGGAGACCTTTTCGAGGGTTTCCTTAATCGTGGTGTGCACCAAAGTGAAGGTCAGTTTTTTACTCCAATTCCTATAGTTCGTTTTTTGGTTTCGTCTTTGCCTCTTCGTCAAATTCTAGAAGGTGGTGAGATTCCTAAAGTTATCGATTATGCTTGTGGAGCGGGACATTTCTTGACAGAGTATGCTCGTCAGATCAAACCGATTGTTGAGGAAATGGCTCATCTTGAAAATATATATGACAAGAGAGCTAAAGAAGAAAGGCTTATTTCTGCGCTTCGTGAATATTATGAGCAGATAGTGGGTATAGAAAAGGATTATCGTCTTTCAAAGGTAAGTCAGGTTGCTGCATTTATGTATGGTATGGATGGTATTCATATCCATTATGGAGATGGATTGCAAGAAATGTCGGGTATTCAAGATCATACTTTTAGCGTATTGGTGGCTAACCCTCCATATTCTGTATCTGGCTTTTTGGAAACATTGCCAGAGGAGGATAGAGAACGATATACATTGAACAATTATATTAGCAATATAGAGAAGAATAACTCTATAGAGACATTCTTTATCGAGCGTGCTGCCCAACTCTTGAAGTCGGGTGGTGTGGCTGCTATTGTCCTGCCGTCAAGTATTTTGACGAAAGGTGGACTCTATATGCGAACACGTGAACTTCTCTTGAAAAACTTCGATATTGTTTCTATTTGTAGCCTTGGACCAAATACATTTGGTCAAACCAATACAAGTACGATAGTATTGTTCTTGCGCAGAAAAGCTTTGGAGCCAGATTTGTCTAAACATTTACTCAACCGCATTACGGAATGGTTTGTGGGTAATATGGTAGATAATGGTGCATATAAAGATTCTCAAAACTTGGATGCTTATATCAAACACATGGGATATAAGCACGATGATTATATCCAGTTGTTGAAAGGTGAATTAACGGATGGCTTCATGGATTCTGATATGGCAAAGGAATACGTGAAAGCTCTAAATATCAAAAAACAAGGAAAGAATACAGCTTCAACAGCTTTAGCTGCTGAAGCAAAGAAAGTACGTGACGAAGCCCAGAAGTTTGTAAAGAGCCGTGCTTATGTGGCATTGACTCCTGCAGAGAAATTGTTGGAGGAGAAACGTTTTACTCTTAAATTCATTCGCGAAATAGAGAAAGAAAAGCTTTATTTCTATATGCTTGCTGCCTTGAATCCGCAGCCAGTATTGGTGGTACAAAGCCCATCTGACAAATCTTTAGAAAAGAAGTTCTTGGGATATGAATGGAGTAATCGAAAAGGGGCAGAAGGTATTCATTATCTGAATACAGGAAAAATCAAGGATTCTTCCTCTGATGATGAAGCAGCTGATGATGATACTATAGAGCAGATTAAAGGAATAGAAGGTATTATGACCCCATTGTTTGCGCCTCTAAATCTGGACGATGAAAGTAAAATTAATGCTTTGATTCGTAATAATTATTGTGGGGTAGATAATTCTCTGTTAGATGAGTATGTGGATGTTGCTTCAGAATATGACTTAGTGGACTTGTTGGATTTTTCTCGTGTGAATTTTGATAAGACAATAAAGACTGTTGCAACACTATCTTATCCGGAAATAGAAACAAAGTATCCCAAGGAAAAGTTAGGAAAAATAGCTCCATATTCAAGTGTTAAAATAGCATTGTCTGGTATAGATGTTAAGACTTATATCTCTACAGAAAATATTCTTCAAAATTGTTCGGGTGTAAAGCCATATGTAGGAATGCCTAACATAGATAAGATAACAGAGTATCACAAAAATGATATTTTAGTATCTAATATCCGTCCTTATTTGAAGAAAATTTGGTTGGCAGAGTATGATGGTGGTTGTTCAAATGATGTATTGGTATTTAGAAATGAAAGAGTAAATGAAATATTGAATGACTACCTGTTTGAGGTATTATCAAGTGATATTTTCTTTGAATATATGATGGTTGGAAAAACTGGAATAAAAATGCCACGTGGTGATAAACGAAGTATTCCTAATTTTGAGGTTCCACTTCCTCCAATGAATATTCAAAAGAAAATCGCAGAGGAATGTGAGAAGATCGATCAAAAATTCAAGCAACAACAGTTAGAGTTGGATTCTTTGAATAATCGTGTGGAATCGATTTTTGATGAAGTTACAGGTAGAAGCCAAAAGTTGGAGAAACTATGTTCGGCAATCAATCCGTCGAAAGCGGATGTGAAATCTATAGAGGCTTCAACAATGGTCTCTTTTGTCGAAATGTCATCTGTAAGCAATGATGGATATATTGAGCAAAAAATAGATAAACCATTGGCTGATGTTCGTAAAGGCAGCTATACATATTTTGCTGAAGGTGATATTATTATTGCTAAGATAACTCCGTGTATGGAGAATGGTAAGTGTGCGCTTGCAACAGGTTTGACAAATGGCATTGGTTTTGGTAGTTCTGAGTTTCATGTGTTGAGAGTGAACGATAAACTTATCAATAATGTTTATCTCTTTGCTTACCTAAATAGAAAAGAAATTCGAGAAAGGGCTGCTGCTGTAATGACTGGCGCAAGTGGTCACAGAAGAGTGCCGATTACATTCTATGAGGAGTTGGAAATACCTGTTCCTTCTATGGATGAACAATTGAGAATAGTTGCTGAGTATCAGAAAAATATTTCAGCGATAATGGATTTAAGAGAATCTATGTCCAATGCCTCCTCTGCCAAGCAAGCCATCTTGGACAAATATTTAAAGTAACGAAACAATGAACAAAGAGAATATTGGTTACGTTTATATCCTCACCAATCCGAGCTTTCGCGAGGATTGGGTGAAGATAGGTAAGAGTTCCCGACCTGTGGATGTCCGATCGAAGGAACTTGATAATACGGCTGTGCCTCTACCTTTCGAAATCTTTGCAACCATGAAGACTGCAAAGTATAATGAGGTGGAGAAGTTGGTGCATAAAACGATAGATCGTTTGACGGATTTGCGTATCCGGCAGAACCGAGAGTTCTTCAATGTCGCTCCACAAATAGCCCTGGATATCTTCAAAGATATTGCTCAAACCATAGATGATGCGGTGGTTACGGAGTATGAGGATAATAAGCCTAAGGTTTCTAACGAGCCAAAAGTGCAGAAGGTAGTGGAGAAAACTCATAAACGACCACGTTTTAAGTTTAGTATGGTTGGTATTAAAATAGGTGAGATGGTTACTTTTGTTCCAACTGGCATTGAGGTTAGAGTGGCAAGTGACGATACGGTGGAGTATCAGAACAGAATCTACAAACTCTCTCCTTTTGTAGGAACTTTCTTGCCGATAGAGAAACAAACTCCTTCTGGCGCATATCAAGGAGCTAAGTACTTTTCCTATAAAGGCAGGGTACTTGAAGAATTGAGAAAAGAGAAAGAACTTTAGTTAAAATATATAAAAGCGACTTCTTGATTTAAATGACAACGCCCTTTGAAGAAGGTGTTGATTCTGGTAAGGGCACAAAAAAAGGCAGGTTCCAAATTGCTTTGGAATCTGCCTCCATCATTTATGGGAGATGATTATTTGACTTCGATGTTCTTTGTAGTCTTAGCCTCCTCCTTAGGAGTAAGCTTTGGAATCTCGACCTCGAGTATACCATCAGCTACCTTAGCTGAAATCTTCTCACGATCAGCATCCTCAGGCAGCGTATAACACTGCTGGTAGTTGCTGTAAGAGAATTCGCGGCGCAGATAGTGCTCGTGCTTGTCTTCATCCTTGTGTTCCATCTTGTTCTCGATGGCGATGTTTAGATTACCATCGTTATCGATGTTTACGCGAACCCACTCTTTCTTCAAGCCAGGGGCTGCAACCTCCATAGTGTATTCCTTGTCACTCTCCTTGATGTTAGTGGCAGGAGCTGTAGCATTCATACGTGGTGTTGCCTCAGTATCAAAGAATACATCATCAAAGATGTTACTCAACCAATCTGAATTATTATTTCTACGTGCTAACAACATAATTAAAACCTCCAATTTTATTTTACTCATCCTCTCGGTTCCCTGCGGTCCCGTCGGGATTTCTGTTTGTTAATATTCTTGTTATTTCTTTTGCTTCCGCCTCGAAACTCCGTCGTTCTTTCGAACTCCTTCATCTTTTAGCTTCAGCTTTCACTCTCTGTTTTTGCAACTTATGTGCCAGCGGACTGAAAGTGGTAAAGTTGGCATGAAAGGATAAATATTTTAAACTTTTCTGCCAGATGATGCGGTTATCTCAATAAAAAAGTGTAACTTTGTCACCAACTTAAAAATCAATGCATAAACTGAATAAATAATATAAGATCAATGAAGAAACAACTATTTTCTATGGCGATGCTGATGGCGATGTCGCTTTCTGCCAGCGCACAGCAGCTTCTTCCTTATCAGAATCCGAACCTTTCTGCTGAGGCTAGAGCCAACGATTTGCTTTCCCGTCTTACCCTGGAAGAGAAGACGAAGTTGATGATGGATACTTCGCCAGCCATAGCCCGATTAGGCATTCCGCAGTTTCAATGGTGGAACGAGGCGCTGCATGGAGTGGGAAGAAACGGATTCGTTACCGTTTTTCCTATCACGATGCACATGGCGGCTTCGTGGGACGATACCTTATTATATAAGGTGTTTACTGCCGTGAGCGATGAGGCGAGAGCCAAGGCGCAGGAGGCGAAGAAGAGCGGCAACATCAAGCGCTACCAGAGTCTGAGCTTTTGGACTCCGAACATCAATATCTTTCGCGACCCACGATGGGGACGTGGACAGGAAACTTATGGAGAAGATCCTTATCTGACTACAAGAATGGGACTTGCCGTGGTGAATGGTTTACAAGGACAAACCTTTGATGGCAAACCGATGTCGGCTCCGGGAGTTCTGGCTACGGCTTCCTCTCAGACTCCCCAATACGTCAAGCTCCTAGCTTGTGCCAAGCATTTTGCCGTGCATAGCGGTCCGGAATGGAACAGGCACAGTTTCAATGTAGAGAATTTGCCTGAGCGTGATTTGTGGGAGACTTATCTGCCCGCCTTCAAATCGCTGGTGCAGGATGGAAATGTGGCTGAGGTGATGTGTGCCTATCAGCGCATTGACGGAGCGCCTTGTTGCAGCAATGCCCGATATGAGCGTCAGATTCTTCGTGATGAATGGGGATTCAAGGGACTGATAACTTCCGATTGCGGAGCCATCAACGACTTCTATGTGCCAGGCCGACATGGTACGGCGAAGACTCCGGCTGAGGCTACGGCGCAGGCGATTGGTGCCGGAACCGATGTGGAATGCGGAAGCGTTTACCGTTCGCTTCCTGAGGCAGTGAAGACGGAAATGATCAGCGAGGAAAAGGTGAACGAGAGTTTGAAGCGCCTGCTGGAAGCCCGTTTCCGTCTGGGTGATTTCGATAAGGACGAGAACGTGCCTTGGACTCAGATTCCTTCTTCCGTCATCGCCAGTGAACCACATAAGAAATTGGCGGAGAAAATGGCAGAAGAGGGCATCGTGCTTCTTCAGAACCGGAACAATCTCCTGCCGCTGAAAGCATCAGGAATGAAGATGGTGGTGATGGGACCTAACGCCAACGATTCCATCATGCAGTGGGGTAACTATTCGGGTTATCCAACTTCTACCACAACCATTCTGCAGGGCATCAGAAAATATGTGAACGACGCCAAGTATATTCCTGCCTGCACGTTGACCAGAAATGAGGTTTCAGAGAGCCGGTTCAATCTCCTGACTTCAGCCGATGGCAGCAAGGGCATGAAGGCTACTTATTGGAACAATGCAGAGATGAAGGGCGAGCCGGTGGCTACAGCCGTGATGACTTCGCCTATCAACCAGAGCAATGGCGGAAATACCGTCTTTGCACCGGGGGTGAATCTTACCAATTTCTCAGCCCGATACGAGGGGGTCTTCACTCCTGAACAGGATGAGACCTTGAATATCAGAATGGGATGCGATGACGGTTACCGGCTCATCATTGATGGAGATACGGTGGCGAATGTTTGGAAGGGTCGTGCCCGTGTGCAGATGCTCAACAAACCAATCTCCGTAAAGGCAGGAAAGCCGATGAAGATTCAGGTGGATTATTTCCAGAAAACCGATATGGCGGTGATGCAGTTTGACATCGTGAAGAACTATACGCCAACCGAGACTCAGCTTCTGACTGAGGTAGGCGATGCTGACGTTGTGGTATTTGTAGGCGGTATTTCTCCTAGTCTTGAGGGTGAGGAGATGAAGGTTTCCGAGCCGGGATTCAAAGGTGGCGACAGAACTGATATCGAGTTGCCTCAGGCTCAGCGCAAGGTGATGGAGATGTTGCATCGGGCAGGCAAGCGAGTGGTGTTCATCAACTGTTCGGGCAGTGCCATCGCCATGGTTCCTGAAACCGAAAATGCGGAGTCTATTCTTCAGGCTTGGTATCCGGGCGAACGGGGTGGCGAAGCCGTGGCAAAGGTTCTCTTTGGCGAGGTAAATCCATCGGGCAAGCTTCCGGTAACCTTCTATAAGAGTGTGAATGATCTCCCTGATTTCCTCGATTATACGATGAAGAATCGCACCTACCGTTATTTCAAGGGCGAGGCTCTCTTCCCATTCGGTCATGGATTGAGCTATACATCTTATGAATATGGAAAGCCGGCTTTGAAGAAAGTGAAGAATGAAGAACGAAAAGTGAAGAATTCTTCGGCTTATTCCTTGAGTTTCTCTTTACAGAATAAAGGCAATAGGGAAGGAACGGAAGTGGCGCAGGTTTACATCCGTAGAATGGATGATGCTGAGGGCCCTATCAAGACCTTGAAAGCCTTCAAGCGCATTACTTTGAAAGCGGGCGAAAAGCAGCAGGTAACCATCAGTCTGCCTCGCCAGAGTTTCGAGGGTTGGGATTCCCAGACCAATACCATGCGTGTGGTTCCCGGCAAATATCAGATTTTCGTAGGTGGTTCGAGTGCTGAGGCTGCGAAGAATGTGATAGAAGTGAAAGTGAAATAAAATAATGATATGAAAAGAGAAAGCTCGCCAGGACTTTGATAGTCTTGGCGAGCTTTTCAGCTTTTATTTCCCAAATCTGGAAGTATCTACTTCTTCATGCTGCTTGGCCTTGTAGTCGCCGAAACGATAGGTGAGGGAGAGGCCGATGATTCTGCCAAAGTACATTTTGTTGATGACGTGCTGCCCTCGGTAGGTGTCGTGCAGATGGTTGTCGCCCGTCTCGAAGATGTCGTTGCAGTAGGCTTTCAGCTGGAGCTTGTCGTCCTTGAGAGGCTTCCAGGTGAGGGCTGCGTTGAGGTAGCCTGAAGCTGGGATGTCGATGATTCCCTGGATGGCGTCGGTATGAACGGAAGCATCGAGGTTGAGAAGCACATGCTTGCCAAAGAGAAAAGTGCCGTTCCACTGGGCTTGACAGAACCATTTGCTGCGGTCGAATGGAAGATCATAGAAGTGGGAATTCTTGTCGTTCTGATAAACGCCAGTGAAAGTAAGGCGATTCTGCCACCAGTTGCCTATGTTGATTGGGGCTGTGAGCATCAAGCCTACTTGGTTTACATGGTCGAAGTTGACATGCTTGTATTCCATCTCCTTCTTCTTGTCGCTCTGGTAAGGAAGCTGACGAAATTCATCTTTCGAGTTGTTGAAGAAGAGACTTGCCACGTATCTGCTGTGCAGAATGTAGGTAAGCGAGAGGCTGAGCTCTCGTGAAGGCTTCAACGTCGGGTTTCCTACAATCTTTCCATATCCGCCCGCATTATAGGTGGTGAAGTTCTTCACCGACCAATAAGTAGGGTAGTCTCTGTCGCAATCCAAGTCGAATTGGATGACGTGTCCTGCCTTTGGAAGATAGGTGATGGAGAGTGTAGGGAAGAGATTCCACTCATCCCAGATTGGGGTGTGATAATATTCTTCCATGAGCGATGCTTCCATCGTGAGTTTTTGTCCGAATGACTTGCTGGCTCCGATGTAGAAACACATTTGGTTTTCGTTTTGAATGGTGTTGTCATCAGAAGACTTGTTGTTGTTCTCCTGCGAGCTCTTGTCTCTTGATGTGGTGTAATTGATGCCGTAGTTCAAGCCCCAGTCTTTTCCTAAGTCGTGCTCCTGCTTGAGGTAAGCGTGCCATTTGTCGATTCGCTGCTGGCTTGTGATGTCGTAAATCTCATCGTAGAGACTGCTTTTCAGCCATTGTTCATCCGGTGAATTATAATAGGTGTATTCTGCTCCTGCCGAGAAACCGAATGGTGTGGAGTAATCTAGGCGGAAATTGTGAAACTGACTCTTTGCATGGATTCTGAGAAGGGATGTGAAATCGCCATCATCCTCTGAAGTTCCTCTCGTGTTATTGAGTTGTGAGGTGTAGGCAAAGCTGAGCTGATGATTCTTCGCCAGATGATAGTTGATTCCCAGTCGGATGTTATGATTGAGATGGCGTTTGTTGTTGTCGCTATGTGTAGAGAAGGCATAGGAAGTGCCATCCGTCAAGGTGTGGGCAAACTCATTTTCATAATAATAATATCTCTTGCCATGACCGAAGGAATAGAGCATGTCTATTTCCCATTTCTTGTTGGTGAAGAGCAGGGAGGCGCGCTCTGTGTAACTGTTGCGGTTCTGGTGTGTGTAGCCGCCGAAGAACTCACCTTGCAGGGAGTGAAAGCCTGTGTTGTGCTTCAGCAGGAGGTTGATGACCTGTCCCTTTACCTGATAGCGGGCTGGGGCAGAATAGATGACTTCGGCGTTGGCGATACGGCTGGTAGGAATCGTTTTCAGAAGCGAATAGAGTTGTTCGCTGGTCATGGTGGAAGTTTTGCCGTCTATCATCACGGTTACGGATTGAGCGTTGAGGGTCAAGGCGTCATCTTGTTCGCTCACGCCAGGCAGTTGCTTGATGGCTTCATAGGCATTATCCACTGGATGGTTTTTGATGAGTTGAGGCAGGTCATAGTTCAATGCCGCTCCTTTCACCTTTACGATAGGTCGGTTGCCTTTTACCATCACATCGGGGAGGGAATGGATGATGCTGTCCATTCTCAGGGAATCATTTCTGTTGTCTTGTGCCCAGCCGGCAAGACTGATGGCCAGGCAAGCGTTTAATATAACCAATTTTTTCATAATCTTCTTATCGTTTTATCTTTTTATCGTTCTTTCGGAAGAAACCCTCCCGATTTCGGTTGCAAAAGTACTGTAAAAATCTCGTGTCAGCAAGGATTTATGATTATCAAGTCTTATCAGAAGTGTTATTTAGTCTTATCAAAATGAAAATATTTCTCCTTAAAGAATCAATATATCTTATTTTTTATTACTTTTGCAAGCATGAAAGAGAAACGAAGAATATTCATATTGGCAGTTGTGGCTTGCTTTTGTCCTTTGGTAATGCAAGCACAGGAAGTGAAGAGTGTTTCCTTGGATTCCATTCCGAAAGCATCTTTGCCTAAGGAAGGTATGTCGTTGGAATATTCTCGTCCTTCGCTCGGTGGATTTCCTGTACTTCAAGGCAAATCTTATTACTCTGAATCGAATGCACCTTGGATGTCGGAAGAAGGAAAACCATTGGAGATTGCGCCGAATGCAATACCTCATTTTTCTCTTCCTTCCCCGAATTTGGGTACGATGGTGGTATATTCTTCGGGTATTGAAGTCCCAGGACTGATGAACAAGCAGACTGCAGGGGTCGTTTATCAACAAAATTTCGGGCGTTTTGTTTTTTCTCCTTATGTCGGGATAGAAAAGATAAACACGGGAGTATATGGATTCGGCAATCTCACCAAAGCTTCTTTTGGTGGAAGAATGGCTTATCAGGTAAACGACTGGCTCACAGTTGGATTCTATGGACAATATGTTCCAACAAAAACCTCTGACCCTCGAAGCGTCATCATTTCTCCTTTCAATCCCAAAAGCAACTATGGTGGCTTCATGGAAGTGATGTTCAATCAACATTGGGGGGTAGGTGCCAAGATGGGACGAGAGTTTGCGCCACAAAAGAATGGTAAATGGGGATGGAAGAATACCACGGAGTTTTATCCGATTTTCAGAAAATGAGTATTGGATTCATCTGGAAAAATCTTTAATAAAGGGAAGAATGAAGTTATATCTTAAATACATAGTTACGCTCGTCATCACGGCTCTGGTCTGCATCTTCGCTTATCAGACCTATTGGCTCGTGGGGCTTTATCAGTCTCAGGAAAAGGAGGTTGAAGCAAAAATCAAAGGTGGAATGGAGTACGCTCACTTCATGGAGATGAAGAAGCGAATTGAACGGTTGCGCAATGATGATAAAGGACCTCATGGACAACTGACGGGTTCTGTTGCTTTTTCTATGGATGAAGACGATGATATTGATCAGAAGGTGAAGGTTAAAAAGGTTCGTGGAGGAAAGGTAGTTCAGTCTGTTCAAACAACTTTTACCAAGCACGAGAAGCGTAGTGAAGATGACAAGGATCAGGAATTGATGATGATGATGTCGGGCAAACTGGCAACTATGGTGCAACAGGCACTGTTTGGCAAATTGAATGAAATCGCCAAACCAGACATCAATGATTATGACAGCGCATGGGTTGCCAAGATGCTTTCAGACAGTTTGTTGGTGAGTGACAATGCTCATCCGCTTCCACATCAGATTCAGCTTTTTGCAGGAAAGAAGGTTCTGGCGAAAGTGACGACGAAGGGGTATGAGCCTTCCGCCAATGCCAAGCAATACCAATATGTGGTTTGCAATGAGGGGGAGGCGAATGAGGAGAAATATGTCCTCACCCTAGAGCCGCTTACGATGACTGTGCTCAGCCAGATGGCAGGCATTCTTGCCACATCGCTCTTCATCATGCTCATCCTGGCTTTCGTCTTCTGGTTCCTGGTTCATACGATGCTCAAGCAGAAAACGCTTGACGAGATGAAGAGTGATTTCACCAATAATATCACGCACGAATTGAAGACTCCGATAGCCGTAGCCTACGCAGCCACCGACTCCCTGCTGAACTACGGAATGCTCCAGCATCCTGATAAGGCGCGAAAGTATCTCACCATCGCCCAGGAGCAGTTGCAGACGCTCAGCGGATTGGTGGAACAGATTCTGTCGATGAGTATGGAACGACGGAAATCGATGCTGCTCAATATCGTAGAAGTTCCAGTGAAGGAGGTGATAGAACCATTAATATCCCAGCATCAGCTGAAAGTGAAATCAGGAGATAGAACGGATAAAAAGGTGAATATTTCGTTGTCCGTAGAACCTGAAAATCTGGTGGTTCATGTCGACCGGATGCATTTCTCAAACATCGTGAGCAATCTCATAGACAATGCCATCAAGTATTCTGAAGATAGCGTGAAGATAGAAATCAAGGCTTTCCAAAAAGCCGAGGATGAAGTGCTGGTTTCCGTATCAGATAATGGAATCGGTATAGCCCATGATAAATTGCCTTATATTTTCGACAAGTTCTATCGGGTGACGGATGGCAATAAATATATGGTCAAGGGCTATGGTCTCGGGCTTTTCTATGTCAAGAGCCTGATGGAGAAAATGGGCGGTTCTGTTTCCGTAGAAAGCGAACTGGGAAAAGGAAGCAGCTTCATCCTGCATTTTTCCCAGCGATTCCATCGCTGGTCCCCCAAGTCTTAATCTTAAAAGTAAAAAGGAAGCAATGAATAAGATAAAAGTATTACTGGTAGAAGACGAAGCATCTTTGGCGATGATTCTGAGCGACACCTTGGAGGCGCAGGGCTTCGAGATGCGCACGGCGCATGATGGCGAAGAAGGGCTTCGTATGTTTGATGAACAGAAGCCTGATGTGCTGGTTGCGGATGTGATGATGCCCAAGATGGATGGTTTCGAGATGGTGCGCCGTATCCGCAAGACGGATTCCCGTACTCCTGTGCTTTTCCTCACGGCTCGTTCGGCGGTGAATGATGTGGTAGAGGGATTTGAATTGGGTGGCAATGATTATCTGAAGAAGCCGTTTGCTATCCAGGAACTCATCGTCCGCATCAAGTCGCTTTGTCATCGGGCTTCCGTAGGAAATATTTCTTCTGAAGAACAGGAAGGGGGGAATGTTTCTCCAGATAATCCGGATGCTGCTGATCAATGGCTTTCCATCGGTCGTTATCGCCTGAATGTTACCAGTCAGATTCTGCAGTTGGATGGTAAGGATACAGAACTGTCACATCGTGAATCAGAAATCCTTCGCATGCTTGTGGAGAGCAAGAACAATGTGGTAGAGAGCAAGGATATTCTTCTGAAACTATGGGGCGATGATAGCTTCTTCAATTCCCGCAGTCTCCATGTTTTCATCACCAAGCTCCGCCACAAGTTATCTGCCGATGAAAATATCAGAATCATCAATGTGAGGGGAATTGGGTATAAAATGATTTGCTAGAATATTGTAAAAGTACTATTTTTCCTCGCCATCAACAAGCGCATCGAATGCTTCTTTGAAGTATTTGTCGAACCATTCGGCTGGGTGGTCTGTAATCTGGTGTTTGCCTGATTTCTCTATGTGAATGGCTACAATGTCGCCAAAATCGGAAGTGCCATCAATGAAAAGAATGTTTTCGAAAAGTGGTAGAGAGGCTCTAACTCGTTTAATGCCTTCCGTGAAGTTATATTCTATAACGTCTTGGTTTACATTATGACCGCCCAATATATGGCGTTGGTCAACACGAGTGGAGGAGTCGATAATATGAGACAGACCAAAATATATCAAACAAATCTTATAGTTGGCATTTTTGAAATCTTTGATAAGATTGATTGGCAAATCTGAAGAGAAATTAGTTTCAAAGGCGTAATTTTTCTTTAATAGAATAGCTTCGTCTTTCTCTTTCATTAGTGTGGAGATAACGGTTCCTTCTACCCACGAATCTTTCCAGTCTGGATGTTCCTTACGAAGTTTCATGGCAAGTTGATCTCCATCAAATGCTTTTACACTTGAATAGAATGGGCCAAGTTTGCTTTTTCCTGCTCCGTTTGGCCCTGCTATAATGGTGAATTCTAGTCGTCGTGTCATAGTTGCAATTTTTGAGAATTATGCTTGAAGCAAGTAGCCCATTTTACCTTTTCCCGGAGCTGCTACTTGTTGGATAACTGTATATTTTCTAGTATTCATGTCAAATGTCACTTCATCATCGCTTCCATCTGGATTAGCTAGAAAAACTTTTTTCCCCTCAAAATACGGCACAGAAATGCCCTTCGCCCACGCTTCCAGGTAGATTCGTTCCACCTCATCGTGTACGGCATTGTTGATTTCCCGAATCGTCTTGCCATTCGAGAGTCGCCAACCTTCTATTTCTTCATATTTGCACATAAGCCTTTAACCTTTTGAAAACCTTTGAAAAATCTACTGCAAAAATACGAGGAATCTTTTTAATAACCAAATGTTTTAACCTCTTTTTTCTATCAGCTCTTATCTGAAGCATCTGTTTTTGAAAGTTTTTTCCAAAAAGGTTTGTGGTTTCAGGAATAATGGCTAATTTTGCGGGCTGGAAGGGGCTTGCTTGATAGGCGATGCTTCTTGGAATAATATAATATAAATAGGATATGGATAGGAAAATGGATGGTCTCAGACAGATGGAAGGGGCTGGATATAAAAAGATAATAATAGCTTGCGACTCTTATAAGGGCTGCCTTTCGAGCAGAGAGGTGAATGAGGCGATTGCTTCGGGAGTAAGGGAATGGAATGCGGCTGATGCTTCTCCCGAAATGAAAAATTTGGATTCTGATGATGCTTCTTCCGAAATAAAGAATTTGATTTCTGATGAGCCTTCTCCTGAAATCATTACCCTGGAAATGAGTGATGGGGGAGAGGGAATGCTCGATGCTTTTCTTTCGGCGATGAAGGGAGAGCGAGTGAGGATTCATGCCCATGATGCGCTGATGCGATGGATTGAGGCGGAATACGGAATTGTGGATGATACGGCGATTATCGAGATTGCGCAGACTGCCGGACTGGCTCTGATTGAGCCAGAACAGCGTAACCCGATGAAGGCTACTTCCTGGGGCGTGGGCGAGATGATAATGAATGCTTATCGCCGGGGCGTGCGTCATTTCATCGTGGGCTTGGGCGGCAGCGCCACATCTGATTGCGGCATCGGAATGCTCAAGGCGATGGGCGATGATTGGAAGAAAATCCGACAGGAATGCTGTTTTGTGTTGGCTTCGGATGTTACCAATCCGCTTTGCGGCGAAAACGGGGCGGCTCATGTTTTTGCTCCTCAGAAAGGAGCTGATGCTAAGATGGTGCAGATGCTGGATGATAGAGCAAGGAAGTTTGCCGAGGTAAGTGCCAAGCATTTCGGATATGATAGGAGTGAGGTTTCTGGGGCAGGTGCTGCCGGAGGACTGGGCTATGCTTTCCTGCAATATTTCAATGCTGAGGCTCGTCCTGGGGCTGAACTTCTCTTGGATGAGATAGGTTTTGATACGCTCATTCAGAATGCTGATCTCGTGATTACGGGCGAGGGACATAGTGACCGTCAGACTTTGATGGGGAAACTGCCGCAGCGCATATTGGAGCATGTTATCAATCAGGAAATATGGCTCGTGTCGGGGGGCGTAAGCGACAGGCAGGCGATGTTGGATGCAGGATTTAATAGGATTATTCAGGTTACTCCGGAAGGAAAGCCGCTGGATGAGGCGATGAAGCCGGAAGTGGCTCGTCATCATATCATAAAGGCGATTCGTGAGCAATTTGCTTTGTCGTTTCAGTAATTATCCGTACCTTTGTGCTCGTTTTCAAATAAGATAAGAATAATGAAGTATATAATTTTTGATTTTGATGGAACCATCGGCGATTCGCAGAGTCTCATTGTGAAGACCCTGCAGGATACGATGCGTGCAAGAAAACTGGAAGTGAAATCGGATGAGGCTTGTGCCAAGACCATCGGCTTAAGATTGGATGAAGCTTTCGTGTCGCTCTTCGGAATGAGTGATGAGGAGGGAATGGAATGTGCGGCAACCTATCGCGAAATCTTCCTGGATAACAAGAAGACGATGATTGTGCAGCCTTTTCCTCATGTAATAGATACCCTGCGGGAGTTGCATCGCCGTGGTTTTGTATTGAGCATGGCAAGCAGCCGAAACCATTGTTCGCTCGACGGATACGTGCATCAGATGCAGTTGGAGGATATTTTCTCTTCTATCGTGGCTGGCGATGATGTGGAGCATGCTAAACCGGCACCCGATATGGTATTCAAGGCATTGAAGGAGATGAAGGGAACTGCAGATGAAACCCTCGTAGTGGGCGATATGACCTTCGATGTGGATATGGCGCATCATGCCGACTGCAAGGCTTGTGCCGTAACTTATGGCAACGGAACCCGCCAACAGCTCGCTTCTGCCGAATGGATTATTGATGATTTCGCAGAACTCCTGGAAATCGTAAAAGAATAAATTGTTCTGAAAAACATAAAATGCTCAAGGAGTAAAAAGATAAAATCAAGAACTAAAAGAATAAAAAAGATAATGAATAAAAAGATAATTTTATCTCTGCAGGAATAAAAAAGAAGATAAAGTTATCTTTTTATTCATTTTTTTATAGTACCTTTGCACCCGCAATTGGTTCGCTGCCACTTCCTGCCGCTGCAGGCATGGTTTGTGCGTAGTGATTAAAAGGGAATCGGGTGAGAAGCCCGGACAGTCCCGCTGCTGTAAGCGTCTTATTGCGGCAAGCACCATGGTCACTGACATTTTTTCGGGAAGACCGCTTGCCATGAGTTTTGCATCTTTTTTATGGATAACATAGAGTGAGATGCTGGGAGGACGCAAGTCAGAAGACCTGCCGTTGCCATCGGAAACAATATGATGAAAGAGTGTCTTTAGGATAAGAGATTCCGATGATTCTATCCAACCCCGTGGGATGAGTTCGTGATGGAGACATAAATAAACATATAAAGATAGAATGAATGAAGGCATTGAGGATATTTTGTCTCGGTGGCTTGCTACTGTTGTATGCACAAGTGGGTATGGGGCAAGATACCATTCGTACCGAGCACTTGCAGGAAGTAAAAGTGAATGCCCGGCAGCACCGGATACTTACGAGCACATCGCCTCTCCAACTTTTGGACAAAGGGGATATGTTAAGGCTCGGCGTTACGGATATGGCCGACGCCTTGCACCGCATGCCAGGAATCAATCTGCGCGACTATGGTGGGGCTGGAGGAATGAAGACGGTAGCTGTGCGTGGATTCGGAGCGGGACATACGGGAGTGAGTTACGATGGTGTGCTGCTCAACGAATGTCAGGGCGGCGAAATTGATGTGTCCCGTTATTCGCTCGACCAGGTGCAGACATTGCGACTCACCATTGGCGACAACGATGACATCTTCATTTCGGCACGGCAAGCCTCGGTGGCAGCTTTGCTCGCCATCGAGACCATGAGCGAGATTCCCATCGACAGGCAGCCTCACCTCTCTACTCAGTTGCAGGTGGGCTCCTTCGGATATGTCTCGCCTTATCTGCGCTATGTGCAGAGATTGTCTGATAGGTTCACCCTTCAGGCAATGGGTGAGTACACCTATGCCGAAAACGACTATCCCTTCCTCCTGCGCAACGGTAAGTACACCACCCATGAGCGACGAACCAACAGTAGGATGAACTCGGGGCATGGCGAACTGAATATGCACTGGATGATGGGCAGGCGAGCCGATGGTATGAGCCGGAGTCAATTGTGGGCAAAGCTCTATTATTATGACAACGACCGGCAGTTGCCAGGCATCGTGAGATATTACACCAATGTAACTGCCGAGCAGTTGCACGACCGCAACGCCTTTGCCCAAGCAAGATGGCAAGCCAGAAGTATCGATGACCGTTGGATGCTGAAGGTGCAAGCCAAGATGAACTGGGCGAGTTCTGCCTATCAGGACACGCTCGTGGCAAATCGACGCAATGATGCTACCTACTGGCAAAGGGAATATTATACTTCGGCAGCCCTGATGTGGATTTCGGGGGATGGCTGGGCGGTAGATTACTCTGCCGACTGGATGATGAATTCGCTCAACAGCACCCTTGCCACCGACCTGCGTCCTCATCGACATGGTATCCTGCAGTCGCTCTCCGCCCGATATGCGAAGGGAAGATGGGTGGCTCTTGCCAGAATGCTGGCTTCGGTTTACCTCAACAGCGTGGGGCGCAAGATAGAGACTCAGCAAGGCAGCGCCAATCCTACCAAAGCAGGACAGGCTGCCAAGGATGCACGCCGGCTTTCGCCATCGCTTTCGCTTTCTTATCGGCTCCTGGGGAATGGAACAGCCAGCGATGAGCTTTATCTCAGGGCTTCGTACAAGGATATCTTCCGGGTTCCTACTTTCAACGAGAACTATTTCTTCCATTATGGAAGTTCTGATTTGAAGCCTGAGAAAACCCGACAGTTGAATATCGGGCTTACATGGAAAAAAACGTCCTCGGGAGATGGGGGAAACGGCGAATCCATGCGTTACAAGGGATGGGATGTTCAAGCTACGCTGGACGGCTATTGCAATCGGGTGACCGACAAGATTGTGGGCGTTCCTTACAATATGTTCGTCTGGCGTACTGTGAACTTGGCTCGGGTCGATGTCGTTGGCGTGGATGCATCTTTGCGTGGCACCTGGCAGATAGCTCCGGGGCAGCAGCTCTCGCTACAGGGATCGTATAGCTACCAGCACGTGGTGAATCATACCGACCGCTCGTCCAAATATTATGGCAATCAGGTAGCCTATATCCCTCTACACTCAGGCAGTATTGCCTTGGGGTGGGAGAATCCCTGGGTGAATGTCTCGCTCCATGGACAGGGAATGAGCAAGCGATGGGCCAACAACGAGCACTATGACGGCACCGAAGTGGATGGTTACTGGGACATGGGTCTGACGCTCTATCGCCAGTTGGACGGACTGAGTCTTTGGGGAAAATCCCTGAGAGGCGTGAAGGTCAGGATGGATGTGAAGAACCTGCTGGCAAGGCAGTATGAACTCGTGGGGCATTATCCGATGCCTCGCCGCAGCTGGATGTTTAGCATCGGATATAATTTCTAGATAGTAACAAATTAGATTCAAATATAAACAGAAAAAAGAAAATGAAAAAGTATTTATTAGGTTTGGCGGTGCTCTTGATGGGTACTGCAGTGATGACATCATGCGATCCTTCCGAAGACTATCCTGAGACTTATCTCCAGGTGTATAGTACGGGCGCTTATGTCGTGAATTCAGGTAACATGCGTAACAAAATCGAGAGCTCTCTCACAGCTATCGACTATGCTTCAAGCACAGCTAAACAGGGCGTTTTCAAGGCTGCTAACGGTCGCTCGCTCGGTAATACTGCCAACGACGGCATTGTATATGGCAACAAGATTTATCTTGCCGTAGATCAGAGCAACACCATTGAGGTAATCGACAAGACTACCAAGAAGAGCATCAAGCAAATCAAGACCACAGAGTTGCTGGGCAATGCCGAGGGCGCTGAGCCTCGCCATGTTATCGCTGGTGGTGGCTATGTATTTTTCACCACATACGGTGGCTATGTAGCTGCTGTGGACACCACAAGTTTTGCTCTTCAGAAGAAGTGGCAGGTGGGTAACTATCCTGAGGGCTTGGTCTTCGGTAATGGCACTCTCTATGTAGCTAATAGCAACTATGGTGCTGGTGGTGGCAACATCTCTTGCATCAATCTTTCCAACGACAATGTAGAGACAAAGAATATCGAGGGTGTGAACAATCCTACCAGCATCTATTATGCTTCAGGGCGTGTGTATGTCATCGACAACCCTGTGTATGGACCTGCTCCAGACTATGCAACCACTGGCGAGAATGCCCTCCGTGTGGTACTCTTCGACAAGGGCAAGTCACAGAAGGTGGCAGATGGTAACTATGCTGTATGCGTAACCCCTGGTGCTACAACACGTATGGATGTAGTAAGTCCTTTCTTCTATGTGCTCAATGTTCCTTATGGCGGCACTCCTAGCGTAAGCGTTGTTGTGCCAGGATCAACGGATGTACAGACGGTGACTCTCTCAGAGATGCCTGTGAGCCCATGCGGCATCTTCGCCGACCCATTGAATGGTCATATCTTCGTGCTCTCTTATAAAATGGGCGATAATGGCTATGCCGACTATAATGGTAATGGCTATGTAGTGGAGTATGACAGCACTGGCAAGAAGCTGCATGAATATGAGACAGGCGTAGGTTCTTGTGCGATGTTCTTCGACTCAGCCTACAAGACTGCATACACAGAATAAAATGTCGCGAGACAGATGATTATATAATTCATCCAATCCATGGGGGAAGTGTCGTTTCGGCGCTTCCCTTTTTTATGTGTGTCGGGCATGCTGTATTATATATATTTTTTATTTCTTTTGCGTCAAAGAATTGCCATATTGCCATACAGATGGGTTATCTCTTTGATAACGAATGTGTTATGGGTATGGCAATTCTTTGCTCTTCGGTTTTATCTGCCATATATTGCCATAAAATCAGCGAATATAGGTATTTTAGAGGAATTTTGGGGTGAAAACTAAGAGAGCATTGAGCAAAAATCCTTTTTTTCGGTTCAATGCTAGGCTTTTTTCATTTGTTTTCTTGCAATTTAACTGACGACATAGAAGAAATTACGTCCCGACGTAGCATCTGATACGTCCCGACGTAATAATCATTATGTCGCGACGTACAGCCAGATACGTCGGGACGCAGTTTCCGGAATGTCCTGGTTGCATCTGGTAAAGCTTTTGAAAACGGCTGCATAGAAACAAAAAAAGGTGTGTCTTAGGGCAAAGACACACCTTTTCTTTTGTTTTTTATTGTTTCAGAACCGAGTTCTTCTTTTCGTTCCCAAATCTTTATTCTTCCATCAACTTGCGGTAGCGACCCTTCTTGATTTCTGTATCGCCCAGACGGCGCGCCTTGTTGATTTCATACTCAGAATAACTTCCTTCGAAGAAGAAGACCTCACCATTGCCCTCGAAGGCAAGGATGTGTGTACAGATTCGGTCGAGGAACCAGCGGTCGTGGCTGATAACCACAGCACAACCGGCAAATGCCTCCAAACCTTCCTCCAATGCACGGAGGGTATTCACGTCGATATCGTTAGTTGGCTCATCGAGGAGCAATACGTTGCCCTCCTGCTTCAATGCCAATGCCAACTGCAGGCGGTTGCGTTCACCACCCGAGAGAACACTGCAGAGCTTGCTCTGGTCGGTGCCCGAGAAGTTGAAACGGCTGATATAAGCACGTGCGTTCACATCTCTGCCACCCAGACGCAAGGTCTCGTTGCCCTGGGAAATCACCTCGTAAACGGTCTTCTGTGGGTCGATATCCTTATGCTGCTGGTCAACATAAGCCAACTTCACGGTCTCACCCACTTCGAATGTACCGCCGTCAGCCTGCTCCAATCCCATGATGAGGCGGAAGAGGGTAGTCTTGCCGGCTCCGTTAGGACCGATCACACCCACGATGCCGTTAGGAGGAAGCATGAAGTTGAGGTCGTTGAAGAGCACTTTCTCGCCAAACGCCTTCTTTACATGCTGAGCCTCGATAACCTTGTTGCCCAGACGAGGACCGTTAGGGATGAAGATTTCCAACTTCTCCTCGCGCTCCTTCTGCTCCTGGTTGAGCATCTGCTCGTAAGAGTTCAGACGAGCCTTACCCTTAGCCTGACGTGCCTTAGGTGCCATGCGAACCCATTCCAACTCACGCTCCAATGTCTTGCGACGCTTAGAGGCAGTCTTCTCCTCCTGAATCATTCGCTTGGTCTTCTGGTCGAGCCAAGAAGAATAGTTGCCCTTCCATGGAATACCCTCGCCACGGTCCAGTTCGAGAATCCACTCGCTCACGTCGTCGAGGAAGTAGCGGTCGTGAGTTACGGCGATGACCGTTCCCTCATACTGCTGCAGGTGCTGCTCCAGCCAGTCGATGCTCTCAGCATCCAGGTGGTTGGTAGGCTCATCGAGCAGGAGTACATCCGGCTTCTGCAAGAGCAGGCGGCAGAGAGCTACACGGCGGCGCTCACCACCCGAAAGATTGGTAACTGACCAATCGCCAGGAGGACAGTGAAGGGCAGCCATCGCACGCTCCAGCTTGGAGTCGATGTTCCAGGCATCGGTAGCATCAATGATATCCTGCACCTCAGCCTGACGCTGCATCAGCTTGTCCATCTTATCAGGGTCTCCGTAGTATTCTTCGAGACCGAACTTATTGTTGATGTCCTCGTATTCAGCGAGTGCATCATAGATTTTCTGCACACCCTCCATCACGTTTTCCTTCACGGTCTTGTTCTCGTCGAGCGGAGGATCCTGAGGCAAGTAGCCCACAGAGTATCCTGGGCTCCAAACCACCTCACCCTGGGTAGGTTGCTCAAGTCCTGCGATGATTTTCATCAACGTAGATTTACCGGCACCGTTCAAACCGATGATACCGATTTTTGCTCCGTAGAAGAACGATAGGTAGATGTTCTTCAGAATCTGTTTCTGGTTTTGTGGGATAATCTTAGATACGCCCACCATTGAGAAGATGATCTTCTTGTCGTCAACTGTTGCCATATATATAAATTAATGTGTATTTGTGAATTTATAGAATTTCTATTTGTCTCCATATTCATCGAAACTTTTGGTCTTGGAATCGCCAAGAATGTCGATGACTTCCTGTTTGGTCATACCACGTGTCTTGAAACTTGTCAGCCCATTCTAATATAGTCTGAATACAATGGGAACGGTATAGCGTACGCGTGTAGCCTCGCCCCTTATTTTGCCGGGTGCCCATTTTCCCAATGTGCTCACAACACGGATGCCTTCCTGTTCGAAGAGAGTGCGAATTTCTGAGCGGACTTGGGTTTGCTCAGCTCCAGACAGCTTGTTGAAATCTTTGCCGTTAGGGTTGTCTAACACCTGGTAATTTTGTATTCCGACATCAGAGACGTTGCCATCTTTCTCGACAATAAATTTCACTTTTACTTTGGCTGCAGCTTTATACTTTTGGCACAACTTTGGAAACTTGGTATTGACGGATAGCTGCTTCATCAAGAGCGCCTTTCCACCAGGGTAGTGGGGCATCTCTATAAAGGCTGTTAGCTTACCTAAATTGTCGAGCGAGTCCAGTTTCTGCATCATTTCATCGGCATTGACGGTAGAGAAGTATACTTTTCCCTCAGGGTCGATGAGGTAGGAGGTTGGAATCCATGAGATGTGGTAATCCTTGGAAATCTGAGTTTCCTTCCATTTCTTTCCCTCGCAGTATTGCATCCACTGGTCGTAGTGGTTGCTGCTGAGATATTTGTTCATCTTTTCCTTGTCGGTATCGAATGAAACCCCGACGAGCTGTATCTTCGTGAGATATTTTTTTGATATTTCTTTTACCTTTGGCATGTCCTTGCGACAGTCTGGACACCATGAAGCCCAGAAGTCGAGTACAGTCCATACGCCTGGTACCACCTTGCCGTCTGCATCGGTCTTGGTCTTCCAATCGGACAGACGGAATATTTTCTCGCCTGTCTTGTCATTGGTGATTTGGAAGTCAGGTGCCTCAGTGCCAACTGGTAGCAACTCTGTGGTTGTTTGTGCTCTGCCGACAACAGCTGTTGCCAAGAGCAAAAATAATGTTATCTTCTTTTTCATAAAAGTCTAAAAATGTTTAGTAATTATTACATTTTAAAAAGGTGAATCATGTATAAATGATACGAATATCATTGGTGCAAAGATACGCTTTTTTCTTGAATTACCAAAGAAAAAAGATGTTTTCGTAATAAAATCAAGAGATTTATTTTGTATTGTCTTCGAATTATATTATCTTTGCAAGCAAACTTTAAAAGAAAGGAATAATATGGATGCAACCTATATAGACCTGACTGTTCGCCTATCTCTGGCTCTCATTTTGGGAGGAGCGATAGGTATCGAAAGAGAATACCGTGCCAAGGAAGCGGGTTTCCGCACTCACTTCCTGGTAGCATTGGGTAGTGCCCTTTTCTGTGTAGTTTCCCAGTATGGATTCGGCTTTGATCTGAAGGATTCCTCGCGTGTGGCCGCTCAGGTGGTTTCGGGCATCGGATTCCTGGGTGCCGGTACCATCATCTTCCAGAAGAATGTGGTCCGAGGCTTGACTACGGCTGCTGGCTTGTGGGTGACGGCAGCTATCGGATTGGCTTGCGGAACGGGCATGTATGTGGCTGCAGCTATTACTACGGTAATGGTGTTGCTGGGACTGGAGGTGTTGAATTATCTGATACCGCAGTTGGGAACCACTACCATCGAACTGAATTTCTCTGCCCCGTCAAGGGACAGCGTGAAGGAATTCATCAGTAAAATCAAGCAGAAAGGCATGGAAGTTCATTCTTACGAACTGAAAGAGCGAAGATTTTCTAAGGAAGAATTTGTGGAAGCAAGCATCGAAATAAAAGCCAAACGGGGTTTCCATACGCTGGAGATTCTGGATTATATGAATGATTTCTCGGACGTCACGATTTCGACGATTAAATAGAAAAAAATAAAAAGGAGTTAAGACCATCATCTTAACTCCTTTTTATCTTTATATGCTTAGAAAATCCTCGCCAGATAGTCGTAGTGTTCGCCTTCTGCCACCAGTTCACCGTGAAAGCCGCAGCTTTCGGCGATGGATTTCAGTAATGGGAAATCTACGTAGAGCCAGTCGAAACAGTCACCCTTTACATCCTTGTAAATCATCTGATAATCCACTTCTCCATAGTAGGCACCATTCAGATTGATGTCGAAACTTCCGTCTTCATTCTCATAAATATACTTGAGGTCGGAGGAGTCGATGAGAATCTGTCCGTCCTTGTTGAGCAAAGCCTTAAGGCGGTTGAAGAGAGTAGGGAGGTTTTCTATTTTCCCTGCGATACCCGTGCCGTTCATCAAGAGGAGGATGGTATCAAACCCTGTTTCCAGATGTTCATCGAAAAGATTGATGCATTCCGCATCCTTTACTCCTCTCAGTTTCATTGCCTCGCAGCTCAGAGGAGAAATATCTATAGCTTTCACCTCCAAGCCCTTCTCCTGCAAGGCGAGCGTATGGCAGCCGCTTCCGGCTCCGATATCCAGCACCTTTCCTTTGGCAAGCTTTAGTGCCTTCTGTTCTAACATCGGCATTTCCTCAACTTTTCTGAAGAGATGTTTCACCGGCATTTCGTCCTCTTCGAACATAGAAGATAGCACACGTAATCTTTCTGCTCTTCCCGATTTCTGATAATCAAGGATAGCGGCACCCATCGGGTCTTTGTCTTTTGATAATATCTTTGTATTCATTTATTTTGCAATTTTTGAATGCAAAATTAATGCTTTTTCATTGAATATGCAAGTTTTGAGGAGATATTCTGCTGCTTCTTAATATTTCTCCTACCTTTTGCTTTTCGCTTTCAAAACTGAATTGCTGATAGATGATACTGGCATTCTGCAAATCTATGATATGAGGAGCCATCAGTCTGAGGGCTTTCATCTTGCTGTCACCAAAAGTGAATATATTCATCATGCTGACGGCTTGGGCACAAGAATAGTAACAGCCGAGGCTAGCCACTTCTATCAGATCGAACTTGTTGTCATCAAAGCTTGCCTTCTTCACCTTATTATATAGTTTGGAGAAGGAAGCATCATCGAGACAATAGCCGTAATCCATTCTGCCATCTGGATAACATCTTCCATCGTAGATGGGTGGAATAGGGTGTTGTGGCTGCTGTACATTCGACGTCTGGCTGTTGGGTTCTATGATTCTTGTATTGTACTGCACAACCTTTCCGTTTCTGTCGAAGAAGACCGTGATGTACTTGGAATCTCCAAACAGATAATTAGATTTGTCATATTCCCATTTGTCCCCATACATGTCGAAACTGGTGAGCTTAGGTTCTCCAAGAATGGCTATTACTTCCTGCTTGGTCATTCCCCGCTCCACGTTTCTTTTTCCTTTAGCCGAAACCGAGAGGCATACGGCAAACATCAATATGGTTGTGGCGATGAGTGCCATCCAATCATTTCTTTTCATAAGCGATACTGTTTTTATAAGTTATTATATTGTTTTATGGTTGCAAAAGTACAGCTTTCTTTTGAAATAAAAAGAGGAGGATTCCCTAAAGTAGAAGGGAAAATCCCTATTCCTGATTTTTGTCATTTGTTTCGCTTTTCGGGAATGGCTGTATTTATAAAAAGAGATTGTTATTTACAGCTAAAGCCTAATATGGCTGAATAAACGCACCGAGCCGAATGGGTAAGTAATAAAAGGCGTTTAATCAGGTTCAAAGAACTGATATATTAAGTATAAGAAGCCTGTTCCTAGAAGATTCCGACTGCAGTCAGCAGCTCTGCTGAGCCTAGTCAGCAGGTCTGCTGACTGCAGTCGGAAGGTCTGCCGAGCCTAGTGGCAATACCCTTTAGTTGTACGACAATACACTCTTTAGTTGTACGACTATACACCCTTTAGTTGTACGACTATATACCCTTTAGTTGTACGACTATATACCCTTTAGTTGTACGACTATATACCTTTTGGTTGTACGACTATACATCTTTTGGTTGTACGACTATACATCTTTTGGTTGTACGACTATACCCCTTTTAGTTGTACAACTATACATCTTTTGGTCGTATGACTACACACCAACTTTTAAATCGAACCATGAAGCGAATAAGTTTACGGCAAGACTTCTGCTCCATCATTTCTTCAGCAAGGAGAATATGGAGTGGTTGGCTCAATATGCTGAGTTTGGCTTGGTGAATGAACAGAAGCTGGCTCTAGTCTTCGTGAGAGAAGTGGGGGCGATAGATAATGCTACTTATCGCCAGCTGGATTCTTCGATAACTCATGCTCGTGCACGCTTGGAGATTCATAAACTCTGGGATATAGGATTCCTAGAGAAGAAAGGGAAGGGGGCGTATATTATATAAGAACCTCCAAGGTGGTATCCTTAGGAGAAAGGTTACGACCTCAGGACGAAAAGATACCACCTCAGAGCAAAAGGATACCACCTCAGCATGGTATATTAGGCGAAAAGATACCACCTCAGCATGAACGCTTTTACCGGTAATCTTTATGCCTTGATGTTCTGGATGATAGCTATAAATCAAGTAACCATTTCCATACAGGTATCACTTCTATTTTCTTGTCTTTTACAACAATTTCTTCTTCCAACTCGTAAGTTAGGATTATGAGACGCTTGCAATCCAATACCTTGGAAAGTTTGATAAGGGCTGTAGATTCTCTTTCCCAAGTTTCTGTAGATTTTTTGGGATTGTAGCTTACTTGTATAGCCATTGCTGCATCTGGTATATAAAAATCTACTTCTATATTAGTATTTCTCTGATAACTTCTTTTTGTATCATATTTCCGATATTGTTTAATTTGTTTTGCAAAAATACGATTATTTTGTTAAATCGACAAAACAAAATGGCATTTTTTGCATAAAAAGATGGAAGTAGTAAAAAATAGAAGCTAAATATACCCCAAAAAATGGTAAGTAAAAAGTGCAGAAGCTAATACTTGTATTTATATAAGCTTTTCTATTGGATTCCGGAGATGATAAACATCCACTGCAAAAATATGTGGCAAATTCTTCTATGGCGAGAAGTAATAGCAAGAAAAAATAATATCAATCCCCCTTGGGCTGCCAAAGGCAATCCAAGGGGAATTTTGAAATGACGTTGTTGAGGCGTTTGGTTGGTTTATGAGCTCACCATTGAGATTAGTAAACAAGCTCTTCTATTGGATACCGAAGATGACAAATCATCCTCTTCAAAAGTATGTTGCTGCCCCTTCGATGGCGAGAAGTAATAGCAGAAAATCATGTTAAGGGTAGATACTAACAACCTTTAGTTTGATGAGAATTTGCTCGTAATCTTTACTCCAACTATTATAGTATATCTTAATCTTGCCCAATCCAGCCTTTTGTATAGGCTTGAAATTGTTCCCTTTCTTATCCCACATCATACCATGAATTTCTAACGGTTTGGCTACCATGCGCCAAGTATTTCCTCTTAGCATCCAAGCACCATAAGGATGCCAATCTGAAGAAAGCCAGTCGTACCATAGCCCTATGTCATCCCGCTTGTCACCATTCAAGTCACCCAAGTTTTGGAGTTTTCCACCCAAACAATCTTTTATCTTAATGAGAGGTATTGACTTTTTGGAAAACTTGATATAAGTATATGCAGGCTTTGGCATTCCTTTATAAACAAAGTCTCCATCCTTATTAATGTAAGTCTTAGGATAAACCAAATAAGCATACTCCTTCTTGCCATCACCATCAAAATCACCGTAGACTTTAGATTGAGCAAGAGAATAGCCGTAAGACAACATATAAATCATCATTAATATAATATATTTCATTTCAATGTCTTGTTTTTCTTTTGTTTCCAGTCAAAATTGAAGATTAGACCTTGCACTGTCTCTACGAGAGTAATTAATACGGAAATCATAGCAAATAGGATAATACCGATAACAATAAGGCCTATTTTTATGAAGAAGCGAACAAAACTTGTATCTTGATTTTTCCGATTAACCCAATCACCATTTACGTCCTTTTCCCATTTATAGTATTCTCTGCTAACTACTGAAAAAACAACACCTGTTCCAAAAGTGGCAGCAGCAATTCTTATACCCCAATATTTTAGGGTATTTAAAACTCCCTTCATGCCTTCAAACCTTTTGATTGTATATCCCATAGGATAACCAGTTACTATATAAAGAACAAGGAGTCCAACAAGAGCACAAGCAACAATCTTAAAAATCTTTGCTTTTTCAATATCTTGCATACTTACATGCTGTTGGTGCAAGTTCGTATAGTTACATAACAAACAAATACAAATAGCAAGAATCACTCCACCGACCATTAGCCATTCCCATGTACGGTGTCTAGTACCTGCATATTTCAAATTACTTTCCAACTTAGAAATACATTGAAGTAGAGCGGTGTCGCTCATATCTTCTATATGACCTTTACTGTCTTCTAGCAGACTCTGCATCTTACTACACTGCTCCTTTGTCTTTGGATAGATACTTTGCCATGACGAAGATGTTATAAAATGTGCATCACTATTAGCTTGACTCGTTGCTATAGATAGAGCTTCATTTAATTTGTTCCAAGAATAACTATTTTTTGTCATTTTGTTCTTGTTTTATGTTATTAAAAAAATTACTTATATAATTATTTGCAGCTACAATGTCTGATGACTTGACATTATCTACAGAAATTATTTCATTGGTATTTAGAGCATAGTTAATCTCCTTGAAATAACCACTTTTATCTCCAGCATAGGAAACAACTTGCTCTATAGAATATGCCTTGGTCTTACCTTTATTAATATAGTATATTTGAGAGTTTGTTATTATGATTCTCTTTCCTGTTAATTGTCTGACAGACTTAACGATATATTTAATTGGGAAATAAGCAAGAACTAAAAAGAACAATAACAAAAATACGCCTAAGAACATTTCTTGCCTCATCTCTGACCTCTTAGCTTCCGATGCAAATTGCCATGCAATATCCCTAGCCCATTGAGGCTTAGAATACCATTCATTATACATAGCACCAACCAGTCCTAGTGCACAAAGAGAAAAGAATCCAGTTGCTGGAATTGCTAGCACAAGAGGCCAATAGCCTAAAACGGAGGGACGCAATGTAAACAAAACTTGCTCTTCACATGGAAAAGTAGCTGTATGCACAGGAGTGAAGGTGACATTTTGATCCATAATCTGTAACGTAGACGACAATGGCTCCGTTGCGTCATTTAGTAGTTGCTATCTTAGGTTGATACATACGAAAAAAGCGTAGAGCCATTCTGTTGCTCGCATCATGATGTGAAGGCTCTCGCATTGCCCGACAAGTCTGAAACGAACAACGCTGAAAGCCCCTACGCCGATGTAAGTATATAATATACCCTCCCTACCAACGAATACTTTTAGCACCCGAAGACAATGAGGGCTGTATATAATACATCCCTTGGGGCGTTCCCGTTGCTTTGTTCTTGACTTGTCGATGAACTTGCGAGATTCTCACACCATCAAAACCAAAGCGTACAAAAACGCCTTTTATCGATATGTATGTCTGCCCAACCTTTGCCCATCAAGGGCTTTCAGCCGAGCAAGACATTGCAAATATAGTCATTTCTTTGCTAATAGCATCATTTTTGCAAAGAAATTTTTCTTTTAGGCTTGTTTTTTAACGGTTGTTTGAACTTTGCTTGTAAAATGAATATAAAAAGTCCGTGACAAAAAATTGTTCACGGACTTTCCTTAGATGAATGGTACCATATAAAAAGGTGTCAACAATGTGTTTCCATCTTTTTGTAAATCCTTATTGTAGACCAAATAGCGTTGTGCTATGACCTTCGAATATTTCTCGCAGAAATTATCGAGCGAGGCATGAGTCTTGTAACCAGAGGACTTTACTTCGATTGGACATAGCTTATTGCCATGTGAAATGAGGAAATCTATCTCAAAGTAATGCTTTTCGTCCATTTTCCATGTATGGTAAAAGAGCCTGTTTCCAGAAGCAGCAAGCATTTGAGCGGCAAGATTCTCATATACGTACCCTAAGTTGGCTGCCAACTTGTCGTTTAGAAGTTTGGTGTAGATGATGTTCTCTGTAAATGACTTGTCCCAGAATGCAAGAGTTACAAACAAACCAGTATCAGCTACAAACATTTTGAACTTATCAAAGTTTGTGCTCAACGGCATCCCAACATTTGGATCGTCTACGTGGTACGCCATGTTTATAATCTTACTGTCTTCCAATGTCTTGAGCAGTTCTATCATTTTTCCTTCGTTTGTTTTGCCGATTACAGAAGAAGGAACATAACGTGAAGCGTTGCGAGAGAGCGCAGCTGGTATGGATAGAAACATTTTGGATGCTCGCCCAGATGGGTCTATCTTTAGCAAATCATCCTCGTAGAGTTTGATAATTTTACGTTTCTTCTCATCGACCTTGCTCAAGTTATTGGTGTCAAGATAGATGTTGATGGCTTGTGGCATACCACCTACTAGCATATAGAGACGCAAGTTTCTGATAGCTTCCCGATGTGCTGCACCCAAAGGTGTCTTTTTCTCCCAAAACTTAGCAAGAATACTCATGGATGTAGGGTCGCCGACAGCCCATCTGAATTCCTCGTAATCCAGGGGATACATTTCTATTCTGTCTTCTTCACTTGGAATGGTAATGCCTTGTGTATTCTTTTTTACGCTAATTAGCGATCCTGTTTCAATATAGTCGTAGCGACCATCTTGCACAAGATATTTGATGGCTTGGCGAGCAAAGGGACATTGCTGTACCTCGTCGAAAACGATGACAGATTTTCTGTCAATCAATTCTACGTGATACATTTGCTGTAATTTGAGGAAGAGTAAGTCTAGGTCCATCAAGTCTTCAAAAAGCTCTTTCACTTCTTTTCTTGCTTTATTGAAGTCGATGATGATGCATGACTGGTATTCCTTGTGGGCAAATTCTTCTACGATCGTCGATTTCCCCACACGACGAGCACCTTCTATCAAAAGGGCAGTCTTACCATGATTCTCTTCTTTCCATTTGAGAATCTTATCATATATTTTGCGTTTAAATATTCTTTGTTCCATATTCCTTTCTTTTATTTTGCTGCAAAGATACGAAAAATAACTGAAAATGAGATGGATATATGAAAAAAGTTCAATTCCCAGAAATTTTTTAAGCAAAAATATTCCGTTCCCCCGATTTTTTTTAAGTAAAAATGTTCTGTTCCCCCGATTTTTTTTTAAGTAAAAATGTTCTATTCCCCCGTAATTTTGTATTCTAGAGATTGCTAAACTATATTGATATAAAATACAAAAAGTCCGTGAGCATTCATTTGTCCACGGACTTTTTAAAATTATCTTATTCTTATAAATGTCTTACGCCTTGAAGCTTTCCAAATCTTCTGCCTTGAAGTTCTGGATGTATGCTGAATGGCCGAGAACTTCCTCCTCTGCCATGCGAACATAAACATTGGCACTCTTGGCAAACATCTCTGGAGCCTTGGTTGCATCGTCGAGGATGAGGAGAGACATTACGATGTCGCCTGTCATGTTGTAGAGACGGCGAGCCAAGAAGTCGTGAACTGCCTGATCGTTGGCTTCCTTCACCTTGTTGATGGCAGCCTCGTAAAGATCTACGAGCTTAGCTACACGCTCCTTCAATGCCTTCAGATCATCTGATACCTCGCTCTCCAACATCTCCTTGATGATGCTGAGATAAGTACCGTTGGTGATGTAGCGGATAGCTGCTACTACCTGAAGCTGAGTGGTACCCTCGTAGATAGAGAAGATGCGGGCATCACGGAACAGGCGCTGGCACTTGTACTCCATGATGAAACCTGAACCACCGTGGATGCTGATAGCATCGTATGCATTCTGGTTAGCATACTCTGAGTTCATACCCTTTGCCAATGGAGTGAACGCATCAGCAAGACGGGTGTATTTCTTCATCTCCTGACGCTCCTCTGGAGTGAGCTTAGTGTCGCGGGCGATGTCTTCCAAAGCCTTGTAGATATCTACGTAGCGAGCGCAGCAGTAAAGGAGTGAACGGCCTGCATCCAACTTAGCCTTCATTCTTGAAAGCATGTCGTATACGGCTGGGAAGTTGATGATCTTCTCACCAAACTGAGCACGCTCCTTGGCATAAGCCAAGCCCTCGTTATAAGCCTCCTGCTCAACACCTACACTCTGAGCTGCGATACCCAGACGGGCACCGTTCATCAGAGCCATCACGTACTTGATCAAACCGAGACGGGTATTACCGCAAAGCTCTGCCTTGGCATTCTTGTAAACCAACTCGCAGGTAGGAGAACCGTGGATACCCAACTTGTGCTCGATGTGACGAACGGTTACGCCACCATCGCGCTTGTCGTAGATGAACATGGAAAGACCACGACCGTCCTTGGTGCCTTCCTCTGAACGAGCCAGAACCAAGTGGATGTCTGAGTCACCATTGGTGATGAAACGCTTCACACCATTCAGACGCCATGTGCCGTCCTCGTCCTGTGTAGCCTTTAACATCACGCGCTGCAAGTCTGAACCTGCATCAGGCTCAGTCAAGTCCATACTCATGGTTTCGCCTGCGCAGATGCGAGGAATGTACTTCTGGCGCTGCTCCTCAGAACCGAACTCATAAAGAGTATCGATACAGCTCTGGAGAGACCAGATGTTCTGGAAACCAGCATCAGCAGCAGCGATGATCTCTGAAGCCATAGAGAAGATGGCGTTAGGCAGGTTCAAACCGCCGTAACGACGAGGCATAGACAAGCCCCAGAGGCCAGCCTTGCGGGTAGCATCGAGGTTCTCGAATGTCTTGCTGGCATAAATCATGCGGCCGTTCTCCAAGTGTGGACCTTCGAGGTCAACATCCTCAGAGTTTGGTTCGATGATGTTAGCAGCTACATCGCCGGTAATATCCAGCAATCGCTTGTAGTTCTCGATGGCATCCTCGTAGTTTACTGGAGCATCTTCAAACTGGTCTTTCTCAGCGTAGTTGCGCTCCTTCAAGTCAACAACACGCTTCATCAATGGGTGATTGAGATGAAATTCAATCTCAGGGTGATCACTATAGTAATTAGCCATTTTACTTTTCTTATTTAAATAATGTGTAATGCAGATTACTTAGAATTCTGCTTGTAGTACTTGATGAGCTTAGGAACCACATCCTCAACATTGCCGTTGATAACGTAGTCGGCAATCTTGTTGATTGGGGCATCAGGGTCGTTGTTCACAGAGATGATGATGCCTGAATCCTGCATACCGGCGATGTGCTGAATCTGACCAGAGATTCCGCAGGCGATATAAACCTTAGGATGAACGGTAACACCCGTCTGACCAATCTGACGGTCGTGATCTACCCAACCTGCATCTACGGCAGCACGTGAAGCACCTACCTCACCATGGAGGAGATGAGCCAACTCGAAGAGCTGGTCGAAACCTTCCTTGCTTCCTACGCCATAACCACCGGCTACGACGATGGCAGAACCCTTCAGGTTGTGCTTGGCAGCCTCAACGTGGTGGTCGAGTACCTTTACTACGAAGTCCTCGGCAGGAACATACTTGCTTACCTCTGGATAAACAACTTCCTTCTTGCACTCATCCTCGTAGATGCTCTTCTGCATTACGCCAGAGCGGACAGTAGCCATCTGTGGACGGTGGTCTGGGTTGACGATGGTAGCCACGATGTTACCACCGAAAGCAGGACGAATCTGATAGAGCAGACCCTCATAGTGCTTGCCACTCTTCTTGTCATCGTAATCACCGATTTCGAGCTCAGTACAGTCTGCAGTCAAACCGCTGGTGAGGGAAGAAGAAACACGAGGACCGAGGTCGCGACCGATAACGGTGGCACCCATCAGTGCAATCTGAGGCTTCTCCTCCTTGAAGAGGTTGACGAGAATGTCGGTATGAGGAGCTGAAGTGTATGGGAACAATCCCTCAGCATCGAAAACAAATAATTTATCTACACCATAAGGGAGAATCTGATCCTCTACCTGGCCCTTGATGCCAGTACCTGCCACGATGGCATGGAGCTCCACGCCCTGCTGGTTAGCGAGCTTACGACCCTTGGTGAGCAATTCCTGAGATACTTCGGCAACGGTTGTGCCTTCTACCTCGCAATATACAAATACGTTGTTCATTGTCTTTTCAAATTTATCCGATAATACTTTCGTCCAACAATTCCTTCATCAGTCCGTCGATGTCCTCATCGCTGCTGGTCAAGGTCTTGCTCTCCTTTGCCTGGAACACGATGTTCTTCACAGCCTTCACCTTGGTAGGTGAACCGCTCAAACCGCACTGTGCAGGGTCGCCGTCAACATCGGCAACGCTCCACTGGTTCAGAGTGAGGTAAGGGCGCTCCTCATAGAGATTAGCCCAAGGCTCATCACCCTTGCGCTCCATAGGGCAGGTAGCGTATTTATATTTCATCACGAGCTTCACGTTGCATGGGCGACATGGAGCTGCACTTCCGTTTACAGTGATAACCAATGGCAATGGAGCCTCAACAGTCTCCACACCACCATCAATGAGACGGCGGATAGTAGCCTTGCCATCCTCTACCTTGAGGATTTCCTCAGCGTAGGTTACCTGGTTCAATCCCAACTTCTGAGCCACCTGTGGACCTACCTGAGCTGTATCACCATCGATAGCCTGGCGACCACCAATCACGATGTCAACGTCACCAATCTTCTGGATACCAGTAGCAAGGGCATAAGAAGTAGCCAGTGTATCAGCACCGGCAAAGAGACGGTCGGTAAGCAACCAACCCGTATCAGCACCACGATAAAGACCCTGGCGGATGATTTCGCCAGCACGTGGAGGACCCATAGTCAAAATACCAACTGTAGAACCTGGATTCTGCTCTTTCAAACGGAGAGCCTGCTCCAATGCGTTCAAATCTTCAGGATTGAAGATTGCAGGAAGGGCAGCGCGATTTACTGTGCCTTCGGCGGTCATCGCATCCTTACCCACATTTCTTGTGTCAGGTACTTGCTTGGCAAGTACTACGATTTTTAAACTCATATTTTTAAAAATGGTTATTGTTATAATTTCCTAAGTTTGTTAGTGCTCAGTACTCAAGTTGTACGTCGTCTAGTGCGATTGTCAGACTTGCTATCGTCTAATAAGTTACTGTCCAATGTTCAATTTGGGACAAAACACGTGGCAAAAGTAACACTTTTTTATGGCTTACGCAAATATTTTATAAAAAAAATGCACATTTGGTCTTGCTTTGTGCGCAAAACGCAAGAAATGTGCAAGTTTTTTAGAACGTCCGTACTTAACTTTGCTGACTTATTCAAAACTCTTGAGTCGAGCGATATATTTGCCCAGAATGTCGAATTCGATATTCACTACCGTTCCCACTTCGACATCGCAGAAGTTGGTATTCTCTCTGGTATAAGGAATGATGGCAACGGTAAATGTGTTGTCTGTAGGATCACAGACGGTGAGCGAAACGCCGTTAACGGTAACGCTGCCCTTGTCGACCGTGAAATAGCCTTTTCTAGCCATTTCCTTGTTGAGCTCATATTCGAAAGTAAAATAAGTAGAGCCATCTGCGTCTTTCATTGCGATACATTTGGCAGTCTCGTCCACGTGTCCCTGTACGATATGACCATCCAGACGGCCGTTCATCACCATAGAACGTTCTACGTTCACCTTGTCGCCCACCTTGAGCAGTCCCAGATTGCTGCGGTCCAGGGTTTCCTTCATGGCGGTAACGGTATAGGTACCGTCCTTGATTTCCACCACGGTGAGGCAGACGCCGTTGTGCGCCACACTCTGGTCGATGCCGAGTTCATCTACGAAAGAGCACTTCAACGTAAAGTCGATGTTCTCCTTATCCTGCTTAATCGCCACTACGGTGGCCATTTCTTCTACGATTCCGCTAAACATATATTCTATTTTTATTTGGTTTCATTATTATTTAGAATGCAAAGATATTGCATTAGCTAGAAACAGCCAAATTATTTAAGTTCTTTTGATAAAATAAGCAAGATATATTTGTTTAATTGCCATATTTTTTATATTTTTGCACATTATAATATATGCACATGATAAATGTGATATACATGTCTTTCCAAAACTCCACCGAATATGAAGAATAATGAAACCCAAATGTCGCAAAACAATGACTTCGATGGTCTTGTAGCCCATATTCAGCAAACGCAAGATGTATTGCAGAACAATGCTCGCTTAGTGATTAATCGCCACGTCACAGCCAAGGCTTGGTTGACGGGCTATTATATTGTGGAGTATGAGCAGAAGGGAGCTGATAGAGCTAAGTATGGTGAGCAACTTTTGAAGAAGTTGGCAGAGAAGTTGAAAGACAAGAAGACTTTCAGCTATAGAAGCCTAAATATTTATCGAAAGTTTTATTTGACCTATCCTGCGTTGAATGACCAAATTAAGCATTTTGTTTTGTCTTTGCCGTCAATTGTGCAGACAGTGTCTGCACAATTCCAACTGTCTGTTAGTCAGAATGTAGGAAAAATGCAGACGGTGTCTGCCAAATTGCCAATAGCGACGTTGGTTGATAAAGAAATACAGACAAAGCCTGAATTGTTATTCAATAAAATGTCCTTTTCGCATCTGTCGCTATTGCTTTCTATTACTGACCCTCTGGAGCGTGCTTTCTACGAGACGATGGCAATTCGTGGCACTTGGAGTGTTAGAGAATTGCAACGCCAGATTGATTCCAACTATTATTTCCGCAGTGGATGGAGTCAAAAGCCTGAAGCGTTGGCGAAGTTGGTGGAAGGCAAGGCTGAGACAGATACGCTCGCCCTTGACATCAAGTCTCCATTTACCTTTGAATTTTTGGGTTTACAAGCCAAGGATGTAGTGGAAGAGTCTGACTTGGAGACAGCCCTCATCACCCATCTTCAAGACTTTATCTTGGAGCTTGGTATGGGCTTCTGTTTTGAGGAGCGTCAGAAGAAAATGTTGATTGACGACCGCTATTTCAAGGCAGACCTTGTCTTCTATCATAGGATATTGAAACGCCATGTCATCATCGAATTGAAAGCGAATCGTTTGAACTATGCCGATGCCGCCCAACTCCACCTGTATCTTGCTTACTATCGAAAGAATATCATGCTGCCAGATGATAACCCACCAATCGGTATTCTCCTTTGCTCGGAAGTAGGACAGGAAATGGCAGAGTATTCTTTGCTTGATTTGGATGAGAGTGTGTTTATCTCCAAGTATCAACTCAATGTGCCTTCAAAGGAACGAATGACAGAGTTCTTGCGTAAGGAAAATGAGGGACTATATAATAAGGTATAGGAGCAGCAAAATTAGATAACACAGTTTAGGTAACAATAAAAACATTTGAAGACAATGGAAATCAAGGAAGGATATATGCCCTTCATGGGCTATCAAACATATTATCGTATCGTAGGTAAAACAGAGGAGGGTAAGAGCCCTATCATCCTCTTGCATGGTGGACCAGGCAGTACCCACAACTATTTCGAGCTATTGGATAGGGTAGCGGAATCAGGTAGAGCTGTCATCATGTACGACCAGTTGGGCTGTGGCAACTCATTTGTGGAGGGACATCCCGAACTCTGGACTCCTGAGACTTGGCTCAACGAACTCTGTGTGCTCATCGACTATCTCCACATCGACCATTTTCATCTCTTGGGACAGTCGTGGGGTGGCATGCTCGCCATCATCTATCTGATAGAGAAGCAAGCAAAGGGCGTGAAGTCAGCCATCCTCAGCAGCACTCTTTCGAGCAGCAAGCTTTGGGCAAGTGAGCAACATCGCATGATTAAGTTTATGTCGGAGGAAGACCAGCGTGCCATCGCTGAGGCTGAGGCGAAGGATGACTTTTCGAGCGAGGCGTATGCCAAGGCGAATGAACACTTCATGCTCCTGCATTGTGCCGGTGAGGTGACGGAGGATAGTCCAGAGTGTCTTCGCCGGAAGAAGCGTGCTGGTGCTGAGGCTTATCTCCATGGTTGGGGACCAAATGAATACACTCCTACTGGTACGCTCCGTGATTATGATTACACCGACAGACTGGGCGAAATCCAAGTGCCTTGCTTGGTGATGAGTGGCACCAACGACCTCTGTACTCCATTGGTAGCAAAGACACTTTATGATGGTATCCAAGATTCCAAGTGGCATCTCTTCGTAGGAGCCCGACACATGCCATTTGCCGAGCAAAACGATGAATATTGCAAGGTGTTGGAAGAATGGATGGAGGAGAAAGAGGGAAAGTGATTTGGCACTTTCCCCTTTTATTTCATGATTCCATTGTCAGTATCAGAGAGGTTGACTCTCTTTTTGTCCAATTGATTGGATAAAATAAGCATAAAACCGTCCAATTGATTGGATGAAATTAATGGAAAAAGTGCTGATAGTGGTGCCAAAAGTGCTTTAAAAAACGACTTTTGGCACCACTATCGGCACTTTTATAGAGAAACTATTGTTTCTTGAGAGTTAAGTTGGGTTCAATTCCATTGATACCAAGTCCTAAAATATCGGTTACTTCTCTACATCCACAATCACAATGCTGGTTAGTTGAACAATCATTGCAGAAGGTAGGTTGATAAGAGCGGGATGTAAATTTGTTCCAATAATCTGTATCCTTAATCCAAGGTTCTTCGCATACATTTCCTACGATGTGAGGAGAATGATTGCAGGTTCTTATTTGTCCTGCTGGATCAATAACGAAGAATCCTTTTGCCGCAGCGCATAAATACCCTACATGTATTCTTTTGTATGAATTAGCAGAAGCTATGATGCACTTTGGTATTTCTGTACCCACATTTCCATAGCGATTAGCTAGTGTTAGTACTTCTTCTGCAGTATCAAGCATTCCGTTGATTTGCTCTGTGGAAAGGCAAAGTTCATTCATATATTTCAAACCACGTCCACCAGGCAGAAAACGGTTGAGAAGAATATCGGATGCACCATTGATGATGGCAAGCGATATGGTCTCGAACAATTCATAATAGTTCTTTCTCGTAACAGTAATGTTTGCTGTGCATTCTAAGCCGATTTCTTTAGCTTTCGAAAAGCATTCTAACACATAATCTGCATTAGCAACTCCTGTATGCTCTTCAAATGATTGGTAGCCAGGAAGGCTCATGCTAAGATGAACATTCATTTCCTTGAAGAATTTGAGATGTTCTTCATTCATGAGTCTTCCATTGGAGATGAGTATGATGGGATAATCTATTTTCCTCTGATTACCAATTGTTCTGATGTGCCTTATGATTTCATGAAGGTCTTCTCTTAGCAATGCTTCTCCGCCAGACAAAGAAAATGTCTTTACTCCATAGTCGTATAGTTTTTCTATTACCCATTTCCATTGAGTGGTGGATAGTTCCTTTCCTAATGGATATGAAGAGTTAGGCGCATACCAAGGGCATGAGCAAAACAAGCAATGGTGATTGCATTTATATGTCAATTCCAAAGCAACAGATTTTGGAAGAATGGGTATGCTATTCTTCATTGCTATCATTTTCTTTTATTCCTATTCCTGTCATTCTCTTGATAGTATCTTGCTCATCCATGATGCTATGGTAGCGGTCATAACTATCTTCAAAATAAGACTCTCCTTTTAAGAATGCCAATACGGCTTGATAGTCATAAAGTGATTCCATATCAGTTATAGCTTGATGATAGTCTTTATCGCTTTTTGCCTTGAAGCAGAAAAGATGGTACGCATTTTCCTCACAGATATCATCTTCGGAAGTAAATGGTAAATCGAAAAACTCTGCTTCTTCCTTCGCTTCTAGGGCGCATGAACCACATATTACTTCAAGAGACGCATCATATCCCAAATCTTTTATCTCTTTGATGATGGAGTTGAACATTTCTTCATCACTGTGGAAAGCTTGATAGGTCAATGGACGATGGCAATGTTGGCATATTGTGGAAAAACTATCTATCATCGAAGGTTCATAGCACATGGCTCCCATGTGATTTGCCAGATACGTTGGCAGCTTTTGAGCAGCTAGTTCCTTTAGCTGCTCAATAAGCTCTTCTCTGTTTAATGAATGTTTCATATTTCCTTCCTATTTAAATTGCGTAATTCTAGTGCGTTGGTTGCATGATGATGCATAGCATCTTTTCCTGATGCTTTTGCATATCTTCAGCATTCCACTCGTATCCAAATTCACGCTTGATACCATTTTTAATGCCTTCATCATAATTGTCTTGACACATCTGTAGCATGATTCTAAATTTCAAGGAAGCCACGCTTACTTGATTTGATTTGGAATCAAGATAACGATTCTTCTTATCTATAGGATTCCAGTTGGAGCCAGAACTATTGGCATCGGAACCAATCATGGCAAAATTGCCAAAGCAGTTTATCTCTTCTGATGTGATAGGCTTATCTTCTCCAGCTTTTGCCTGAGGATAGTAATGCTCAAGGCTTTTGCGAGTTCGAGAGAAATAGAAATTGTCAAATGTATCAAGGCCAAAGTCGCTGCATCCCAAGGCGGTAAAGAATTCAATTCTAGCTTTTGAACCTTTCTTGGCTCTGTTTCCTCGCAATTCTTCTGCGTATTTCTTCCACAATCTATAGTCGGTATAGTTGAATACAAAGAGAGGTATATTGCTTGAACCTTTGGGATAGACATCATCGAAGGGACGATCCACATTTTCCAATTCAACACTCTGTTTGCCATTTCGAATGATGGTTTCATCGAAACTATTTGGCTTTGGCTGGTTTCTTTCATTCAGTTTGTTTGCATCCAAATATACATCGAAGAAGTACTTGTCTGCTAAATTTCTCACGAACTTCAAATAGTTATCTTCATTCCAGTCCTGGAATAGGTGCAACAAGCAGTAGAAGAGATAGTTCTTGCGTTGCTTGGCTGTAAATGCCACCTCAAACATAGATAAAAGATGAACCAACTCTCTTTGTTTAGACTTGTCATTGTCAATCAAATCTGCCATGTAGGCAGACTTGCCCTTCTTGCAGTAATATTGTAGTTTCCAAGGATTCTCAATGGCTTTATCTTCACCATTTATGTGGTGCACCATGTAGTTGTCGAGATAATATTTTGCCAATAGCAGGTTATAGGCAAACTGCTTGACAAATTCTGGAGTGAGCTTGACTTTGTCAAACTCATTGATAAGTTCCTTGTCATCGAGTGTGAAGTCTGATGGATTAAAATCTTTCTCTTGCATTCTTGTAATTTTGAGAACAATCAACAGAAAATTTGGAAAATCAATGATTGGTTGGAACGAATCGTTATAGTCAATTTCGCTCACCTCCTTTTCCTTTTTTACAGGAATATCGAGTAGTTTTTCTATTGTCTTCATCCCAAAGGAGTTGTCTAATTGTTGTGGCGCAATAGGAAAATCGTCAAATCTCTCCAACTTGAAGTTGCTCATATCTTTACCGAATATCTCAGTCATGTTAGGTAACTTTTGTTGGATATAGAAACTCATATCGCTACAAGCCTCCCAAATTTTGCAGAACTTTTCCATCGCTTTATTGTCATTCTTCAGTTGATCACTCAATTTGGCTTTTACAATTTCATGCTTTTCAAGTTGCTCGCCACGAGAGTTCATTACTTCAAAATAATGATTCAACTCAACATCCTTAGGCACACGATAATGTATGATATGCACATGGTTCAAAAAATACTCCTTGAATTTGTCCATATCAACTTGATTTTCACCTACTATTTCCTTTAGTGCTTCTTTGGCAAAGTTATAGCCATTCTTTATGCCAAGGTCATATTCCTCCCCAAAATCAGAATCTTTTACTTCCTTATTTTTCTCAAACTTAGACATGACTTCTATGGTTTGAGTAGAAGCTTTGCGTGAGGAATATGCAAGTTTGTTGGTAACCTTCTCGCCCATAGCAGTGAGGATAATGTATATTGTAGTAAGACGTTGTTGTCCGTCTATAACCTCGAATACATTCTCGTCACGTTTAAAGGTTACAAGTGTTCCGATATAGTATATAGGCTTGTCTATGACCATGGAGTCATAGATATCCTTTATTAATGCAGAAATCTCATCTCGTTCCCAGGCGTAATTACGCTGATAGATGGGAATTTTGTAGTAGGTAACTGTTCCACTATTGACATAATAGATGTCTTTTACAGAACATTCTTTCAGAATATGTGATAAATCTTTCATGCTTGTCATTATTTATAAAATCCATTTTCCTTGAAGAAATAGAGGTAATTGCAAGAAATTTCATTCTCATCTTTGGCATCTATATTTTTGCTAGTACTGCTGCTTTCAAGTACTCTACCGTCATATATGTCTCCGATTGATAGAGAACATAATTTGTCGGCAAGGGCACTGAGAAGGGATGTTGGGGAATCTTGTCGAGCAATTAATTGGTACATGTTAAAGCCATTGATGATACCAAATTTGTTGCTTTCGCCCATAATGTAATTCTGCGCAGACAACCAGCCCAAATTTCTATATTGTGCTCTCAGAGAGTAAGCCCAAATGAAGGCATAGACTACGAATTGCTCAAATTGTGCCAGATCTTCCTTGGATGGGTAAGTTTCAGGGCAGAACCGATCTACGTAAAGCAAGACTGATGTGTCAAACAGCAAACGTGCTATGCCATTCCCCGTTCCTCGCTTGAAATATTTATCGAGAGTCTTTACAATCTCATTGTCGTTGATGTAAAAACCTTCGTACTTACTATTGTCTTGAATATCTTTCAAGATGTTATAGTAATGTTTGGTATATTCGAAAAAAGGCTTACCTGCAATGATTGGTGTATTCAATTGGAAAGCGTTGATGTTACGTATGCCTGATACAAATGGCATTGCAGATGAATTTACCATGTCGGCATAGCAATATGCTGCCTTGAAGAACTGGGCATAAGGAGTTTTGGCATAACGAGTAATGCCCTTGAACATTTGAATGTTATGTTCATTGAGTACATTAGCTTTGTTACCATTTACCCATTCCTTGATGCGATAGAGATAGTTGCCAAAAATATTAGCCAAGTTGCTTTGGGAGACTTGTTCCCATCCTTTGACAATTTTTTCTGTTTCTTCTTCGCTTACACCTGCCATCTCTCGTAGATGATATGCCTTCAACAAGTCGTGAGGGTAGAGAGCCTTGCCACGAGCATTTTGAGAATCGAAGAATTGGAAAGCTTCTGATATATCTTTTGTAATTACAACAATCAGTTCGCAATTATTTTCAATATACCCTTTCAATCTTTCTTTTTCCTTCTCGTGCTCATCATTTTTATCTTCAGACTTCTTACCTATGCGGCGACACAAAGCCTGATAATTGTTTGGAATATTACGACAGTTATGCTCATTGTTGTAAACTGACTGCTGTAAGAAACTGATATTCTTATCGCCTAATGCAGTTAATAATAGAGAGAATGTGATGGTACGTTGCTGCCCATCTACAATGTCATAACGGTCTCCTTTTTGCTGGTGCAAGATGAGAGTGCCTACTCTATACTTTTCTTTGTTGCTATTCATCGCTTCGATGATGTCATCAAGCAATTGGATGGCATTGCGTGCTGTCCATTTATATGGTCGCTGATAGATAGGGATGTTGAGGCTAACATCTTCTATGGGCTTATCACCATTCGTTATCTTCTGGCGAAGAAGTAAATCACCGATGGTTGTTATTGATAATGTTAAGTTGCTCATTGTATATTATATTTTTTGTGACATAGTTACCAACATGGTTACCGACATAGTTACTATTGCTCTGTTACTAGCTCTGTTACCAGCTCTGTTACTGTTTTTGTTACTTTAGAAAATAGATAGGCGCATGGGGAGTGCCTTCCTTCACCATGATACCCTTTTCGCAGAAATGGTTGAGCCACTTCTGTGCCATGTAAGGAGTCAAGCCAAAGAGGATGCGCAGGATGCGAGTGGTGATATAGCGGTTCTCTTGGAGATACTCCTTGATTTTCGCCAATAGCTTTTCCTCAGAGTATTTTGTAGATTGGTTGGAATAACGAGAGCGTACAAAGTGGACGTTGCGCTGTACTTCCTCCATTAGCTTACCTTCTGGTCGGAAGTTGATGCCGGTGATGCGTATTTCCTTGCCCGTAATCTTCTTGTCTGGATTCTCCTCTGGCATCTCTAGGCTAGCCGACATGGAGAAGTAGCCTATCTCTGGGATATAAAAGCGGCGTCCCATGGAGAATTCTTCTACCAAAAGGTCATGAAGCTCTGCCAACACCGCAGCCACATCTCCCTTGGTGAGTGAGCAGCGGCTCTGGATTTTCTCTTGCAGTTGCTTCTCGGTCATAGGTTCATGCTGCACGATACGAACGTATTGGCGCTTTTCTCCTGTGCCCTGGGCATTGTTGAGCATGTAAATGTCGTATTTCAGTTCCATATTTCTTGTTGTTTGATGGTTCGTTGTTTTCTATATTCTTTGTCTTCTATGAAAGATGATGCAAATATATATAATAATGTGATAACTTGTATCTTTTGGTGTAAACTATTAGGTTTATTTAAACATTGGTATATGTCATGTGATTATACGGCATTTTATGATAAGTGTCGTATAATCACATGACAAATGTCACGCAATCGTTATAATTGCTTTCTTGCATCTTTATAATTGCTTCCTTGCATCATATAAGTCACAACATTGTTGCTATCCATCTCACCCTTGGCAATTCGCAGGGGGAGGTATGTGATGAGGCTGAGACTATCTATTACACCTTCGGACCTGAGAAGGCGCAGGAAATGGGGTTCAGTGGATGCAAGGTAGAAGGTGAATAAAAGGCGTTTTTCAAGAAACTCTCATTTAGAATGAGTGGTTTTGCTCATTTTTACTCATTCTGAATGAGTAAAAATGATAGAAATTACTCATCGAGTAGTTATCGTAGGATTGTAAATGCTGTAGATGTTCTCTGGCTTCTCATTCATGTCGGCATTGAAATTTACCTCTATTGGGGATGCGCTAATTTGAAGCAAAAATGCCATCTCCATCAAAACTGATAGAGGTGGCATTAGGTTCTATGCAGTATCTCCTTTCTTACATCACATATGTATTAAATGAATGTGACTGAAAGTTGAGATTTTTATAATTTATTGTTCATATACTTTTTGATAAAGCGACCCACATGATTCTCTTGTAGAGTTGTTGGGAGGGCTTTGAATATTTTCTTTTGATTCGAAGAACCTTTTATCAAATGCTGATAGAACAGATAGCAGATGATGCCAGGAGAATGGATATTGCTGAGTGCGTAAGCCGTATACTTGCGCTCGTCCCATCCATCACGGTTCTTGCTTTCCTCTTCCACCCACTGCTTATAGAAACTTGATCCTGTGAGGCTGTAGTAACCATTGTGTACGCTTAGCTCTGCTATCTCTCCTGGTACAAAAGGAATGTCTATCCATGCCGAGCAGATGGTTCCATCTTTCATCAGTGCTCTCACTCTTCCAAAGGTAATGTCCTTCAGGTCGTGCTTGTATGAGAAGTTAGTGCCGTTGGTAGCCACAAGGATGGGTTCTACATACATATCTGTTTCGTCTTTATAACAGATAAAATAGCCACGGTCCCAAAGTTCAGGGTCACGCTTGCCAATAATCTCAAAGTTGCCTTTCAGGTTGGTCTGAGCATCTTTAAGCATCTTGGTCAACTGCTCATTAGGCACTTCTTTTTCTTCTTTAGTCTCTTCTTTAGGAGCTGCCTTTTCGTTTATGGTGTCTTTTGGGATTATTAAATCGCCTGTATATTGTGTGGCTTTATACGTTTGCTGGTTTATTTCATTTGCTACGTGGTGCTTGTTTAAAGGAGCTTTTCCTTCTACGATGCAGATGTTTCCTTCATAGCCTTTTTCGTTAACCCAACCATTCTCTATGATATGGCCCCATTCTATGGCACAGACTCTGCGCATGCCAGAGTGACCCATTTGTTGGCGATTGATAAGGACGCTATATGCCGAGAAATTTCCAACCATAATAAGGTCGTTGCCTACAGATATGTCAAAGTTCATCCATGTTTTAAGTGGGTTGTTGTTTCCATCTACCATATAGTAAAAGTCAGTTACAGGCTGATTGCAATCTTTTTGAAAAGCCTTGTTGATTCTGTCCAGTTCCTTGAGAAACTTGTCTTTCTTGAGAGTTTTAAAGCGATATTTTTTCCAACTCCATTGTGCTGTGTCACCAACCTCATTTTTTGCTCCTGATTGATTCATGGTGAACGCCTTGTTGCTTACCAATTTCTCCAAAGCCTCTTTGAAATAAGACTTTTGTGCCTGTGCTCCCATTGATGAGAACATCATGAGTAATAAATATATGACATACTTTTTCATGTTCTTTGTTCTTTAATGTTTATACCTTATTATATATACTTTCTTTAGAGTTTTACGGTGATTCGCCGTATTTGTTGGCGGTCATCCTCACTTTGCACGGCATTGCATGTAGTGGCTTGAACCTCTGCTGTCTGCATTTTGAAAAGATGCTCTTTGGGCAAGGTTGACATAGGGAAGAGTACCGGACCTTTTTCTTCGGTGTCTGGCATGTCATCTCCAAACTCAGCTTTAGGCTTAGCCTCCCTTTTGGGAGCATTGAGCTTGGCGAAAGTCTTTTTCTTCTTGTAAGTCTTGCCCTCTGCTGCGACAGCCATTTCTGCTGCTTTTTCCTTTTCTGTCGTCAAATTCTTTTCTTGTGTCATCGCTTTTTGCATCGGCTGTGTAGCCTTTCTCACAGCCATTATCGCATTGCCCGACGCAGAAGTGGTATCCTTGGGTGGTTGCAGGATGATAGCGATGATGCCAGCCACGCATGCTGCGCAAATCCATGGAAAGATACGCAAGGTGCGATGGCTGACCAAGCTCTTCCTTGCCTTCTCCATTACTTGTTGCTTGGTTTGAGAGGAGGCATGGAAATCACATTGAGGTTGGAGCAGTTGCTCTATATCCTCAAATCCTTTGTCATTATGGGTGTTCATTTGATCTTTCATATACTTTTTTCCTTTCTGAGTCGTTGTTGGATATGTTGGATGGCATAGCGATAGCGAGATTTCACGGTAGCTTCTGGTATCTCCTCCAGTTCGGCTATCTCCCGGAACGTCAAGTTGTCGTAACATTTCATTCTTACGATTTCCGCTTGCTCCTGTGGAATATCTTCCAGCAGTTTTGATATTCTGAGAAATTCCTCGTGTATTTGTTTGTCACCATTGCTGTTAGGTATGCTTGCCGCTTCATTGATAGCAATGATTTGCGGACGTTTTTTGCGCAAGTAGTCTCGGCATGCGTTGCTAACAGAGCGAATGATGTAGCGGTCCAACTCTTCCACTTGTTGCCCTTCTTTCAGTTTCTTGAAAGCTGCAAGCAGCACCTCTTGCACAATATCTTCTGCATCCTCACGTTGCCCGATTCGAATATAGGCAAAACGAAATAGCCAGTCTTGCCGATTGTCGACAAGACTCTCCAGTTGTTTTATGAGTTTTGGGTTGTCTATATTCATTCGTTTCTTGTTTTTATGTTTCTAACTTTACTCATATAAACGTATATTTCTCAAAAAAGATTTAAAAAATACTCTTTTTTTTCATTTATTTGTTACTATTGTGATTGTTTATGTAAAAATGAATGCTACGAAGTATGGAACATAAGAAGATAGTGATAGTTTGCGTAAAAAGAATAGGCACGCATCCTTTCGTGGGTGCGTGCCTATACCTTTTATTATATTGCTACCTTTAAATCACCTTGATACTCTTTTTTCCTCCTCTTCCATCAATCACGATTTTCTCGAAGACGATGGCTGGGTCGTTAGGAGTGAGGGTGAGGGTGTGGATGCTATCGGATGAGGCTGGCAGCTCTAGCTCTATCACCTTGTCCACGATGCGAGTGGCTATCGTTGGATAATAGATATTGTAGATGTTCTCCGGCTTCTCGTTCAAATCTTTGTTGAAGTTAACCTCTACAGGAGAAGCGCCATCTAAACTTACACCATAGGTTAAGCCGCCCTTGTTGAGATAATCCAAGGTTGATTTGGTAATCACATGAATGCGAATCTTCTGCTTGCCATTAAATGCCTTGCCATCCGAAGTTTTGCTAACTTGCATCTTAAACTTGTAAGTGATGCTGGCTCCCTTTACACTCTTGGTATACGGCATCAGAGTCATTGCCGATACGCTTTTGCCCATGAATGGAATCTCTGTCCATTTTGCCTCGGCAGCATCCGTCTTGCTGCTATAGTAAGGAGCTTCGATTTCTACCACGCCGTTGTTTTCGCAGATAATCACTCCATCCTTGGAGGTTATCCGGAAGAGCTCCGGACAGGTATCCTTCTCGAAATCATCATTCCAACTCTTATAGCCGATATGCTTCTGGGTCATCATTCCGTTCCACTTGCCGCCAGCCATCTTATGATTGTAATAGTCGCAGATGAGGGAATCGCGCTTGAAGAGACGCTCGCATTCATCAGCCCATACATTCGCTTTCGGATTGCCCTGCTTGTAGAGGGCGTTGTTCTGTGCCTGGGCAAAGTACATCTGGTGCAGATTGCTCATCATCTCGATAGGGAAGAGGATAATCTGACGATAGGCGTCGTGATAGGATGCCGGCAGACAGTTGTACTGGCGCAGCGCATCGGCTTCGAGCTGCAGATACTGATTTACTACCTCCTGCCATTCTCCGTTTTCCAGACTGTAGGTGTTCTTGTCGAGCATCTCAGGGGTGCAGCGGCCGTTGTACTTGCAGATGAGGTTAAGAATGCGGGCTGCTTCATCGGCCTGCGATTCACCAAACTGCTGTGCGCACCAGTCGCGGGTATGACGGGTGATGTTGTTTACATCGTATTTACGTGGATTCCAAGCCATGTCCATAAACTGGCTGATAGGATATTCCATCGGCTTGAGGTCGCCAACATTGAGAATCCAGAGACGGTCAATGCCATTCTCGTAAGCAAGCGTCAACTGCTCCCAAGGATTCTGCACAGGAGTAACGTTGAGCATCTTTGAGTTTCTTGGAGCACCTACGTAATCTACGTGATAGTATAAGCCCCAACCGCCTTTGTGCTTGCGTTCCTTGGCATTCGGCACACGGCGCACGTTACCCCAGTTGTCATCGCAGAGCAGGAGGGTTACGTCATCAGGCACCTTCATGCGCTTGTCGTAGTAATCCAATACCTCTTTATATAGTGCCCAAACCTGTGGGGTTTCGCTAGCCTTTCTGCCGGTTACGTCAGCGATTATCTTACGCTGGTCGTTGATGATGTTGGTCATCAGCTTTGTATCAGCCTCTGCGCTCATCGCCTCATCGCCGTCGCCACGCATTCCGATGGTTACAATCTGTTCAGTTCCCTTCATGCGCTCTATTCCCTCATGGAAGAACTTCTGCAGGTTAGCCTTGTTTTTCTGGTAGTTCCAAGGTCCCCATCCTTTTCGGTTGCGGGCGTATTCCTGATGGTTGCGTGCCATCGGCTCATGATGGGAGGTGCTCATCACTACGCCCATCTCATCTGCCGTCTTCTCGTTTTCAGGGTCATCGGCATAGAAAGCCCAGCCCCACATGGCAGGCCACATCATATTACCTCTCAGTCGTAATACCAGTTCGAAGACGCGCTGGTAGAAACGGTGGTCGCCATACTCGGTGCCGTAGGTGTTCTTTACCCACGAGGTTAGGCAAGGCGCCTCGTCGTTGAGGAAGATGCCGCGATAACGTACGGCTGGTTCGCCATCTGTATAGATTCCCTTGTTTACGAAGATGGAATCGTGGTGCTCTACAGGTACGTCTGCCCAGTCATACCAAGGCGATACGCCCATCTGCTGCGAGAGTTCGTAGATGCCATAGATGGTGCCTCGGCGGTCGCTGCCTGCGATGACGAGCTGACCATCTATGAGCGTGATGATAAACTTTTCCCGTTTTCCCTTCAGCAGATTTCCGTTGATGCGTTTCTGTTTAACCAGTTGGTCGATGGCTGTAGAATGGCCTATGGTACCTACTAAGATAGTTGGTCGGGCAGTGTCGGCTTTTTTCAGAAAACCGGCATCTGAGGTGAGGGTGGCTGTGGTTCCACTCACGTTTTTGATATCTTTCAGCAGGGCATGAGCAGCATAGCTCACTCCCTTGCAGTCGTTGGCATCCATGTAGATTTCTACACGGTTGTTGGCATTCAGCAGCAAGTCTCCTTGCTTGAAATCTACAAATCTGTCGGCTGCGCTCATGTTGATTGTTGAGAGCAGGGCAGCGCTTGCCAGGAATGTTCGCTTGATGTTGTTTAGTTTCATGTTTAATTATCTTGTTGTTATTTTATCCGATTGTCAGCAATGTGTTCTTGCCGGTTGCAAAGGTAGCTAAAACTATCCGAATATACTTTATTTTCTGTAACCTTTAGTTTTTAATTTGTTTCATTTTTACTTTTCTGTCCGTTTCTCTTTGTGTTTTCAAAGAAAAATAGTAATTTTGCATAGTAAAAACAGAAAAATAAGAATATATATAATGATAGACAGACCGACGATAGCAAAAATTATGGATGCCACCAAGATAGAAGAGGTGGTATCTGAGTTTGTTACGCTCAAGAAGCGTGGCATCAATTATGTCGGCTTGTGTCCTTTTCATAACGATTCCAATCCATCTTTCTCCGTATCTCCAACAAGAGGTATCTGTCATTGCTTTACTTGCGGAAAGGGAGGCAATGCAATCAACTTTCTGATGGAGCTGGAACAGATGACCTATCCCGATGCCCTTCGCTGGCTCGCCAAAAAATATAAAATAGAAATCCAGGAGCGTGAACTGACCAACGAAGAGAAACAGCGCGAGAGCGAAAGAGAATCCATGTTTATCGTCAACGATTGGGCGGCGAAATATTTCCAGGAAATTCTCCTGCATGATGTGGATGGCATCGCTATCGGTATGGCCTATTTCCGAGGAAGAGGTTTCAGAGATGATATCATCCGGAAATTCCAGTTGGGTTTTGCGCTCCCTAAGCGTACTGCTCTTGCTGAAGCGGCTAAGGCGGCTGGCTATAATCCGAAATATCTGGTTGATACAGGACTCTGCTTCAAGGTGGATAAGGACGAAGCTGGCAATAAGTCGGGGGAGGATAAGATTCTTGACCGTTTCTCGGGCAGAGCCATCTTCCCTTGGTTCAGCGTGAGTGGCAAGGTGGTGGCTTTTGGCGGACGAGTGCTCGACAGCAGAACCAAGGGCATCAGCCAGAAATATGTCAACTCGCCTGATAGCGTTATCTATCATAAGGAACGCGAACTCTATGGACTCTATCAGGCCAAGAAGGCGATAGCCAAGGAGGATTGTGTCTTTATGGTGGAAGGATACACCGATGTGATTTCGATGCACCAGTGCGGTATCGAAAATGTAGTGGCCAACTCGGGTACGGCGCTGAGCGTGCATCAGATCAGACTGCTGCACCGCTTTACCAGTAACATTGTTCTCCTCTATGATGGCGATAAAGCGGGTATTCATGCTGCGCTGCGTGGTACCGATATGCTGCTAGAAGAAGAGATGAACGTAAAGGTGCTCTTTCTTCCTGGCGGCAATGACCCTGACAGTTTCGCCCGCAGTCATTCGGCAGAGGAATTCAGAAGATATATTCAGGAGAATCAGACCGACTTCATACAGTTTAAGACCGATATTCTGCTACGTGGTGTGACAGATCCTGTAAAGCGAAGTCAGGCTATCAATTCGATAGTAGAGAGCATCTCGAAAATCAAGAATCAGATAACGCGCGCTTCTTATATTACCGACTGTTCTCACCGTTTGGGCGTGAACGAGGCAATTATCGTGAATGCCTTGAACAATTTTGTGCGCAACGGTATGAGTGAACAGGTAAAAGCGGAGCGACGTGCTGCGGGATTGAAAGATTCGCCTGTAGCGGCAGCGCAGCAGGCGCAATCGGCTATGAGAGCGGTTACCCCACTGGATAAACTCCTGGAGGTAGAAGGACTTCTGGTACAGTTGATTATTCATCATGGCGACCAGCCTATCACGGTACAGGATGTAGACGGCAATGATGTGGAGGTAGCTGTTGCCCAGTATATCAGTCTTGATTTGGGCGGAGATGGCTTTAAGTTTCATAATGATTTATATAATCAGATTATGCAGGAGGCTGTGGAGCATCTTGAAAAAGAAGATGATTTTGTGGCAGAAACTTATTTTGCCAATCATCCGAATCCGGAAATCAGTAGGTTGGCAGGTTTGCCTACAGGTGCCCAGGAGGTATCTACGGCCAGTCTGCAGATGAAGATGAGTGCCGATAAACTCCGCCAGTTTGTCTTTAAGGACATCTTGAGCTTCCGCACTCATTATATTGCTCAGCGTATTATAGAGGTACAGCAGGAGTTTGCCAAGAATCCGACCAATCGTGAACTGCTGCAGGAGTTTATGAAACTCAAGCAGATGAACACGCTTCTGGCGAGTCAGGCAAACAATATCTTCAATTAACCGGAGCTCCTGTCCTGTGGGGAGAAACTCTGTAAAGAAGTATTAGAGATAAAAAAGGAGAAACGCTATATGATTTATTTTCACTGGATATATCTGTTGCTTTATGTCGTGATAACCGTTCCGGCTATCATCACCGTCTTGATGGACAACCGTCAGCCCGCCAAGACGATGGCATGGATATTGGTGTTCTTCTTCATCCCTTTTATAGGCATTATCTTCTATTTTTTCTTCGGACAGAACACCCGCAAGGAGCGGCTTATCAGCGACCGTAGCATGGACCAGCTCACCAAGCGATCCATGCTCGAATTCGTAGAGCAGGAGAATCTTCACCTGCCCGACAGCAATAAACCTCTGATGAATCTCTTTGCCAACCAGAGTTGGGCGCTGCCTTTTAAAGACAATCAGGTGGATATTTATACCGATGGCTATGATTTCTTCCTTACCTTATTATATAATATAGGACAGGCAAAGCATCATATTCATCTCGATACCTATATTTTCGAAGCCGATGCTTTGGGGTATCTGATAGCCGATGCTTTGATAGATAAGGCGGAGCAGGGAGTAGAGGTGCGACTGATTTATGATGATGTTGGCTGCTGGAAGGTGAAGGATGAATTCTTCGAACGTATGCGTGATGCAGGCATAGATGTACATTCGTTCATGCCAGTCCGCTTTCCGGCTTTTACGAGTAAGGTAAACTATCGTAACCACCGCAAACTCTGTGTCATAGATGGTAAGGTAGGCTTTATTGGCGGCATGAATATCGCTCTGCGCTATGTGAAGGGTGATAAGAAACAGGCTTGGCGCGATACGCATCTCCGTATTGAGGGCGGTGGCGTTTACGCCATCCAGCGAGCCTTTCTGGTAGACTGGTATTTTGTAGACCGTACGTTGGTTACTAATCGCCAGTATTATCCGCCAGTCAGTGCGCATATCCGCAACAATTGTCTCGTACAGATTGTTACGAGCAGTCCTATCAGTCCTTGGCCTGACATCATGCAGGGTTATGTCCGCATCCTGCTTCAGGCACGGAAGTATGTGTATATGGAAACGCCTTATTTCCTGCCAACCGAACCTGTATTGTTTGCCATGCGAACAGCAGCTTTGGCGGGTGTGGATATCCGTCTGATGTTGCCTCGTCATGCCGATGCTAAACTGGTAGAGTGGGCATCACGTTCGTATGTGATGGAGGCGATAGAGGCTGGCGTAAAGGTTTATCTCTATACGGCAGGCTTTAATCATAGTAAATTGCTGGTGAGTGATGATAATCTCTGTACGATAGGCAGTACGAATATCGATTTCCGAAGTTTTGAGAATAATTTCGAAGCGAATGCGTTCTTCTTTGATGAGGGGATGGCGCAGCGCGTGAAGGCTGTCTATCTGCGGGATGAGGCGAAGAGCATCCTGGTAGATGATGTATCTTATTTCGTAAAACGTCCGTTCCTGCAGCGCCTTTTCGAGAGTACGGTAAGATTACTCTCGCCGCTACTGTAAAGGAGGGGGAGTGAAGAGAAGTGAAGGGAAGTGAAGGGGAAGTTAAAGGACAACAGTTTTCTGGTGTAAAACGTAGAGCATTTGTCCCTTAACTTCCTCTTAACTCCCCTCTAACTTCCCTTAACTTCCCTACTATTATCTGAATATCGAGAAGTTCACGCTTCCGTAACTTCTGTGTTCCAGGAATCGTGGATGCTCGGAGAAATCATAGTCTTTGCCATGCTCAAAGACGAAAATACCTCCTTCGTTAAGATAGTCGCCATTCAGAACGAGGTCTGGAATCTGCGGCAACTCCTTCAGAGCGTATGGAGGATCAGCAAAGATAAAGTCAAACTTCTGCTTGCAGGTCTTCAGAAAACGGAATACATCACCACGAATCAGAATATCCTTGTCTTCGCCTAACTTCTGAAAACATTGGCGGATGAAGTTGGCATGGTCGCGGTCTGCTTCTACGCTGATTACACGGCTGCAGCCTCGTGATACCAGTTCGAGCGAAATGCTGCCCGTACCGGCAAAGAGGTCGAGGGCAGAGGTATCTTCGAAATCAATATATCCCTGAAGAACATTAAAGATGTTCTCCTTTGCAAAATCTGTTGTCGGGCGCGCCTTAAACGAACGTGGAATGTCGAAATGGCGTCCCTTATATTGTCCTGTTATGATTCTCATTTGTTTTAATGTTGAATGTTGAACTTTATGATTAGCTATTCAGTTGAATTCTTAACTATCAACTTTTAACTATCAACTTTTAACTCTTGTCTTACTTACTTAGGTACAGCGCCATCAAATCGAATGGCAGACCTTTAATCTCTGTGATGGGCGCACGGTTGAATTCGGCGGCAGGATTCAGAATGAAGGTCTTCTTGATATAGAGTTTCGTGTTGTAGAGGAACCAGTCTTTATCCGGCACATTGCCTGATACATGCAACTCATCCTGCATCTGGTTGAATCCTAACTGCTTCCATACATAGAGAATGAAATAGAGGGCATCCTTGGCATGCTCGGCATTGAACGAGTTGAAGAATTTGAAACGGTTCTTCTCGAAACCGAAAACATCCAGTTTCTTGTCGTGGAAATAAACATAGAGCTTGCGGTGAATGCCGGTGAAACTGCGATGATGCAGATAGTGCCACATCGGTTGCATGATAGGTGTGAAGCGGACATCCTTGAAGTTGTCTTCTACCACCATCTTCAAATCCTTGTTGATAGGGAATATCGCTACCGCATTCAGTTCCGGCTGCACTCTGTAGAGAATGGCATCGCTATTATGACTGTTGAAGGCATGCTGATAGAGCACATCGATATCCTCTTCATGAAATTCTTCGATAGGAACCAGCAGGATAGGCGAATCTAGATATACGCGTACCTTCTGGTATCCCCGTTGCAGGAGAGTACTCTCCTTAAAAGCCTGACGCAAGTTGGCTGCCATCGAAACACCACTCTTTACCGTATAAGGTTCATAGATGAGCTGATGCTCAGCTTCACGGTCAACTACCGAAAAGCTGAGGGTGTTTCTGCTCACGCGGATGGTGAGTCGTGCTTGCTGAATGTTGTTACCTTTTATTTGCATATCTGTTACCAATTACCTGCGTTGTTATTATCTGTCGTTAAATCGCCTATCTTGAGTCCGGGATAGTTGCCGGCATAGTTAGCCTCCTCTATCTTCTGCTGGATGGATCCTTCATCGAGTCCGTCAAGATAGGATTCATATTCTGCCCCGCATTCCATCACCGGAATCTGCTTGCCGCTTTTTCCTACGATAACCGTGGCAGCGAGTGTAAACTTCTTACCGTCGGCATAAGGAATGTATTGGGCATCTTCCGGTAAGTACTTGCCTTTTACCAGTGTCGGGAAATCGCCTGTATATACGCCGTGTTTCGCCTTGTATTTCTCTTCAGCCTGACGTATCTGCATCAGTTTCTCCTTCACCTCTGCTTCTCTGCTAGCCATGGCTTTCTGGAAGCGGATGGGCTGGCTCACACTCAGAATACAGAGTAGCATCATGATGATGACGCATGCTCCCAAAATATAATTATTCTTTATTCTTTTTCTCATTTCAAAAAGTATTATTACTTTTGCACTGCAAATAGGTGCAGTAAATTTTCTGCAAAGATACTAAAAGTTTTCGAAATATGAACATTGAAGAGTTAAAATATCAGATATTACAGCAATTTGGCTTTCCGCCAACCCCAGAACAGGCTCAAGCGCTCGATGTTTTCGTGCAGTTTATGACGGATAGCAATCCTCATGCTGTCATGATTCTACGAGGTAGTGCGGGTACTGGTAAGACATCGCTTTCGGGTGCAATTGTCCGTACGCTCCGTGCCGTTCGTCAGAAGGTGATGCTCCTTGCCCCTACGGGTAGGGCGGCTAAGGTCTTCTCTCTGAACAGCGGGATGCCTGCCTATACCATTCATCGCCGCATTTATCGCGAAAAGGCGTTTGCCGGAGTGGATGGCCAGTTCAATCTCAATGATAATCTCTATACTGATACGCTTTTTATGGTGGATGAGGCTTCGATGATTGCCAATCTGGGATTGGGCGGAACTACCTTTGGCAGTGGCTGTCTGCTGGATGATCTGGTTCATTTTGTGTATCAGGGACATAACGACCGACTTTTGCTGATAGGCGATAAGGCACAGTTGCCTCCTGTTGGTGAGGAAGAATCACCAGCCCTTTCTGCTGCGATGCTTCAGGGATGTGGACTGTCGGTTTATGAGTGCGATTTGAACGAAGTGGTCCGTCAGAGTCAGCAGTCGGGCATTCTCTTTAATGCTACCCGCATCCGTCAGATGATTACCCACGATGATATTACCCAACTGCCTAAAATCCGTTTCTCCGGTTTCTCGGATATCAGAGAGATGCCGGGTGCAGAACTCATCGAGGCACTTGGCGACAGTTATCATCATGTAGGACTGGACGATACCATTGTGGTGACTCGTAGCAACAAGCGCGCCAATATCTTCAACCAGGGCATCCGCAACATGGTGCTTGATAGGGAAGAGGAACTGGAGAGTGGCGACATGCTGATGATAGTGAAGAACAATTATTATTGGATGGAGGAAGAAAGAAAGAAGATAAAGGAAAGTGAAGAACGAAAAGTTCAAAGTAACGAGATTCCTGCTTTCTTGGCGAATGGTGATAGGGCGAAGGTGATGAAGGTGAGCCGTCGCATCGACCTCTATGGTTTTCATTTTGCCACCCTTCTGTTGAAATTCCCCGATTATGACAATTATGAACTGGAGGCTACGGTATTATTGGACACTTTGATGAGTGAGGCTCCTGCTTTGACTCATGATCAGCAGGAGCAGCTTTTCCATAAGATAGAGGAAGATTATCAGGACATACCACTGAAGGCAGACCGTATGAAGGCAATCCGGCAAGACCCGTATTTCAATGCTCTGCAAGTGAAGTTTGCCTATGCCGTTACCTGTCATAAAGCGCAGGGTGGACAGTGGTCGCATGTCTATGTAGACCAGGGCTATATGACGGATGAGATGCTTACTCCCGATTATATTCACTGGCTCTATACTGCCTTTACACGAGCCACAGAAATGCTGTATCTGGTGAATTGGCCAAAGACGCAAATAGAAGGATGAAGATAACAAAAAGAGGGTGTGTCATAAGTCTGTGACGCACCCTCATCTTTATATAAATCTCTCTCTATTTCTAAAGTGATTCATATATATATTGTATATCGTAGTGTTCTATTCTTACTTGCTCAAGCTAACAGAATGGCTCATGTTAGTCATTTCTGGAATTGAGTTTACTACGTGTTTCAAGAACATGCCCATGCAAAGAACCATACCTGAAAACATAACTGCGGCGAAAGCCATTGTAAAAATAGTCATCATAATTATTAACCTTTTTAAAATTTATTATTTGTTATTCCTTAAATACGAGTGCAAAGTTAACACTTTTTTATCGAATAACGGCGTCTTTTGCCGAGAAATAGCATTGCAATATGTTTTTCTTGATATGGGTCAACCACTTGTTTTTAGCCTTGAAAATGACATTTTGCTATCGGATATGCTGTTTTTGTGGCAATAATTTATATATATCATTTTCCTCGCTTTGTTATGTGTGTAACAAGATAGGTCTTCCTGTCAGATGATAAGAAAAGAGGGTGTGTCATAAGTCTGTGACACACCCTCTTTGTTGGTATGCTCGGCATGAGCTTATTCTAATGGGTGCAAGTCCCTAACAGGCCCTAATAGCGGGAATTGTATAGCCAATAGCAAGGGTGTCCATTGCGAGGTGGAATCTGAAAGAAGCTGTTTCCAAGTTTCTTTCTTCATAATTTTCTAGTTTTTTAGTGGTTAATAATGTTCTTGATTACAGGTGCAAAGGTACTACATTTTTCCTACACCACCAAAAATCACCTTGCAGAGTTATGTGAAATTCCATTAACATTTCTGCTATATTGTGTTAAAGAAAACAACTCATCGTTTTGCGGGTCATAACTCATAGCTTTGTGATGAGATAGTCATAGTTTTAGGGGCAATGAATGTAGGCATCTCGATACCGCTAAAAAATCGATTACAAATTACAATTTCAGTTATTACAGTTTTATTTTGACCCAATATCACGCTTTTAAAATGTAAGTATAGAAAAGTATATATAAATATATAATATATATATTTATATATAAATATTTGTAGTAACAGATTGTTACTACCTTCAAACCCTTATACCCCCCTCAGGAAAAAACTGTAATAACTGAAATTGTAATTACCGTAATACAAATAATCTTCAAAAATCCTTGGTTGTTTCAAAAACATTTCGTAGCTTTGTGGGCAGCATTGCTTAAGCATCCAGATGAAGCCTTGATGGATGACATCGGAGAAATGTGCTAGCTGTATATGATGATCACCTTACAGTCTTTAGGCTGTAAGGTGCCTAGTGCCCTCTTATTACTGAAATTATGTGGATATATTAAAAAGAAAAAGTCCGGCTCTCTTTCGAAAGTCGGACTCTTAAATTTTTGAGTTATTTTTGGGAAAAGTGGGTAGTGATGGATTCGAACCACCGAAGGCATAGCCAGCAGATTTACAGTCTGCCCCATTTGGCCACTCTGGTAACTACCCAAAAGCTTTATGTCTCAAAAGCGAGTGCAAAGGTAATGCTTTTATTTGATATTACCAAATTTTTTCGGCACTTTTTTCTCTTTTCCTTCAAAAAATGTTCATTTTCCCCTATAAAATAGGTTTTCCCCCTCTCTTTTACCTTTTTACTTTTTTACCCTTTTACCCTTTTACCTTTACCACATGTCTTCTGCGATGTTTCCTCGAAAGTCTTCTGTGCTTGTAATGCTCATACTTCTTGATGGCAACGAATACCGTGAGGGCAAGGACTACGGCCAGCAGGAAGATAACGATGCCGCCGCCCAGATTATCGCCCTTCACCTTCGACCACATATCCAATACCTCGGGAGTATGATCGCCGGCATCATGAATCATGGCACATCTGGCTACTACGCTGCTGTCTGGATACATGATAGGGTTGAGATAGGCATTTCTGCCTTCCTCGCCAAAGAAGTAGGCAAGATTTACAGGCTTGGGATAAGCCTCAGTATCACTCATGACCTCAAGTACCTTCTTGCCTGCCACGCTGCTCACATATCCCGTAGTCTCCATATTGGCGAGTGCCACGTCTTCCTGACAGAGATAGTTGATGAAATAGGCGGCAGCCTTCGGATTGCGAGAATATTTAGGGATTACCCAACCGTCGAACCATACATTGCTTCCTTCTTTCGGTACCTCATATCCCAGTTCTACACCCACTTTTCCGGCTTCTTCAATAGCCCAGACGGCATCACCGCTCCAGGTCATATTGAGATAGGCTTTGCCCTTGGTCATAGTCTCCTTGCCGAAGTCGGCTTCCCATCCTTCAATGTTTGGCTTCAGTGCCTTCAACTCTTTCTCTACAGTGGCTACTGCTGCGGGTGAATAGTCGTTCATCAGCTGTGGTACGGTCACCCTGCCTGTTTCCAGGTCTTTGCGATGTGCCCAGATGAGGGCGGTGCCATAGGAGTCGCGGTAGGAATCCTTCATCAGGAGTTTGCCCTGATATTTTCTGTTCCATAATGTTCCCCATGTCTCTGCATCTCTTATAGGTACGTGTACCTTATTATATAAGATGCCACAGGTTCCCCACATGTAAGGCACGGCATAATGGTGGGCGATGCGACCGTTGTTGGAGGTGGCATCTATCTGCTCAACAATGTATGGTGATACGTTGCTGATATAGTTGGGCGTCTTACCGAAGACGGTGTCTATAGGCAGGAGAAGGTCTTTGCGGAGCATACGCTCTATGATATACTCTGATGGGCATACCACATCGTAATCTTCATGACCTCGCTCTATCTTGGTAAGCATCACCTCATTGATGTCGAAGGTCTGGTAGATGACGCGAATCTTCTTGCCGGTCTGCTGTTCATACCATTTCGGGAAGTTGGCAAGAACGTCTTCATCTATGTAATCAGCCCAGTTGTAAACCTTCAGAATCTCCTCGCGGTTCTCTTTGTTGTAACAGGAAGAGAGCGGCAGAAGCATCAGCAGGGTCAGGAAAAGAAAAGCTATTGTCTTAACTCCTTTAACTCCTAATAATATCTTGTTCTTCATTCTCATTTCTTCTTATTTTTCTCAGAACGTTTGTTGATGATAATCAGCATCACCAGTACCAGTACGAAGATGATGGTACTCAGCGGACGAAGTTCTGGGGTCAGTCCTCCCTTTCTGGCATCGGCATAGATGAATGTGGAGAGGGTTTCCAGACCTTCGTTACCTATCGTGAAGATGGTGACGGCAAAGTCATCGATACTCATCGTAATGGCAAGCATGAAACCGGAAATCATACCCGGCAATATCTCTGGGATGATGACCTTGCGGAGTGCCTGCATCGGAGAGGCACCCAGGTCGAGTGCCGCCTCATAGAGGTTCGGATTCATCTGCTTCAGTCTTGGCATCACACTCAGGATAACGTATGGCAGACAGAAGGTGATATGCGAGAGTACCACGGTAGTATAGCCCTGCGGAATGCCCAGCGTGATGAAGAGCAGGAAGAGCGAGATACCGATGATGATGTCGCCGTTGAGTATCGGAATGTTGTTGACAAACTGGATGGCATTACGTGCATAGCGGTTGCGCAGGTTGTAGATGCCGATGGCTGTCAGGGTTCCGAAGAGCGTGGATACGGTTGCGGTAATCAGGGCGATGGTTACGGTATTGATCAGTGCCGCAGTGAGCGAATGGTGGGTTCCTTCTGCAAAGAGATTCTTGTAGAGCTGCAGCGAGAACCCCGTCCAGTTGCCCATCACCTTCGCTTCGGTAAACGAGAAGATGACGATGATGAAGATTGGGGAGTAGAGTAGCAGCAGGAGCAACCAGAGATAGCCCTGACAGAATACTTTCTTCATCATATCCTTACTGAATAATGACTGCATCATCTGATACCTCCTTCCTGTTTGCTTCCATCACCTGCGATGAGGGTAGATGCACCGATGAGGAAGAGCATGATGAGCGAGAGGGCTGCACCGTAGTTCCACATCGAATTGTTGATGTTCTCCTGGATGGTGGTACCGAAGAGCTTGATGTTGTTCATCGTCAGCAGTTCGGAGATAGCGAAGGTAGAGATGGTTGGCATGAATACCATCAGGATGCCACTCGCTACGCCCGGCATGGAGAGGGGCAGGATGACCTTGAAGAACTGCTGCCAAGGCGATGCTCCCAGGTCTTCGGCTGCCTCGATATAGCTGCGGTCCATCTTCTGCAGGGTGTTGTAGATAGGGTAAATCATGAATGGGATGAAGTTGTAGACCATACCGAACAGGAGGGCGCCTTCGCCCAGTGGAAGGTCGGCAAAATCGAAGAGGGCCACGGTGGCAAGTGTGCGCACCAGGATGTTTACCCACATCGGCAGGATGAAGAGCATGACGATGGTGTTGGCATACTTCATCTTGGTTTGTGTCAGAATATAGGCTGCCGGATAGCCCAGCAGAATGCAGAGCAGGGTATTGAGAAAGGCGATGCCTATCGAATACACAAAGGTGTTGATGGCTTCGGGGTGTGCCAGGAACTTCTGGAAGTTGTAGAGCGTCAGGGCTCCGTTCTCATCGGTAAATGCGAATACTACGATGAGAAGCAATGGCAGTACCACAAATATCGCTGCAAAGATGGCGTAAGGTATCGACCAGCTTTGTCGCGAAGAGATAAACTTGATAATGTTCAATTTATAATTGATAATTAATAATTAATAATTTCCGTTTTTTCTTATTCCGACTCATTCAAACGAAATATTCTCCTGAGGAATGGTGATAGCCACATGGTCGCCCAAATCCCATACATCCTGTGTATCTACATAGAGCTTCTCGCCCCAGTCGGTATCGATGGTGAGATGATAGTGGTCGCCCTTGTAGAGAATGAAGCTGATGTCGCCTGTAAAGGTTCCTTCGCTCTCATTATCGAAGAGTTCTATCTTGTTGAAAGGCACGTTCACCCGGATGGTTTGGTTTCCGTTTTCATCGGTCTGGATCTTGTCCTTCATTTCTGCCGGAATCTCCATCTGGTATTCACAGCCCAGGAATTCTATCGTTCCGTCGCCGTTTACCTTTGCATCGAAGGTGTTGGTGATGCGCTCCTTCTTCATGATGTGGATATTGTCGGGTATCACGCTCATTCCTATCGTCTGACCTACCTCGAAATGCTTGTAGTTCTGGATGAGGAATTCGTTGCCCTTCTCGGTTTCTGCCAGCATCTCGTAGTGTACTCCCTTGAAGATGGAAGAGGTTATCTTGCCTACAAACTGGGCATGGTCGGTATCGGTGGAAATTTCGATATCTTCAGGACGTATCACGACATCCACTTCCTGGTTGCAGCCGAAGCCCTTGTCTACACAAGGCAGTTCGGTACCTGCCACATTCACCAGACAGTCGTGGACCATCGTTCCGCAGAGGATATTACTCTCACCGATAAAGTCAGCAACGAAAGCATTGGCTGGTTCGTTGTAGATATCAGTAGGTGTACCTATCTGCTGTATCTCTCCCTCGCTCATCACCACGATGGTATTGCTCAGGGTGAGGGCTTCTTCCTGGTCGTGGGTAACGTATACGAAGGTAATGCCCAGGCGCTCGTGCATCTGCTTCAACTCCAGCTGCATGTCTTTACGCATCTTGAGGTCGAGTGCTGCAAGCGGTTCATCCAGGAGAAGAACTTCCGGTTCGTTGACGATGGCACGGGCGATGGCGATACGCTGCTGCTGACCGCCCGAAAGCGAGTTGACATCACGGTATTCATAGTCGCTCATGTTCACCATCTTCAGGGCACGTTTCACCTTCGGCAAAATCTCTTCCTTCGGTGTGTTCTTGAGTTTCAGACCGAAGGCGATATTGTCGTAAACGTTGAGATGAGGGAACAGGGCGTATTTCTGGAATACCGTGTTCACATTTCGCTTGTAAGGAGGAAGGTTAGTAATATCGTTGCCGGCGATGGTGATGATGCCTTCGCTGGCGGTTTCAAAACCTGCCAAAAGTCTCAATAATGTCGTTTTTCCGCATCCCGAAGGACCCAGAATGGTCATAAATTCGCCCTTTCTTACATATAGATTGATGTTGTTGAGGGCCGTTTTCTCGCCAAATCTTTTCGACACATTCTTGATATCTATGATATGTTGTGCTGTCTTGTTCATTTTTGTTGTAAATTTGCGTGCAAAGTTACGCATTTTTCGATAAATATTGAAAGAAACAAAGAAAAAGTTGTATCTTTGCAAACGTTTTGTAGTATCTGATATACAGAACTGAATAATTATTGAATAAATATACATACATGAATGTTACAATAGAATGGATGGAGGAGTGGTTCAGACGGTTCGACCAGGAATATTTCGGGGGAAAGCTGCCTGTTCCTGAACTCGGACTTACTCATGCCAAGACTCGTTTGGGGCAACTTGCCTATAAGCGGGCCTCCAGATGGGGACGCACCAAACTCTACGATTTCAAACTCTCCATGTCTACTTATTATGATATGACCGACAAGCAGGCTAAGAGTGTCTTGCTCCACGAGATGATACATTATATCATCGGTTATACTGGACTGAAAGATACCTCGGCACATGGTGTCGTGTTCAAGGGACTGATGGATAAACTCAACAGCCAGTATGGCTGGGATATCAGAGTATCGACATCCACCAAGGGCTGGAAGGTAAGCGAAACCGTAAAAAGCAGGAAAGAGAAGAAGGGACCGCAGATCTATCTGATGCTTGCCATCAAGATGAATGATGGAAGACATTATCTCTCGAGAGTGAATCCGAGTTTTGCCCGTCGCATCGATAATCAGCTGAAGACGGTCAGGGAAGTGGTTTCCCATCAGTGGTATACTACGATGGAGAACTATTTCGAAGACTATCCGCAGGTGCGCAGTTTGAGAGGAAGGCGCATCTCGAAGGCCGATTTCGGAAAGTTGCTCAATGTGCTCACTCCCTTTCAGCTGTAATGTCGGGCGAATGTATAAGAGAAAGAATAACCAAAACTCATTATTGATATAAAATGAAAGAAACCTGGAAAATGATAGCCCTGCTGGCGATAGCCATTGGAGGACTGCTGGCTTATGCCTTCATTCCAGAGCAAGTGGCTGAAAACATTCCGCTGAAACAGATTGCAATGGATGCGCTGACCGGTAAGAGTGAGGCAGAGCTTGCTGAAGAGGAAAAGGCTGACAGCATGATAAAGGAACCCGTGGATACGGCGGCGCAGCGAGTGCTGATCTTCGGTGACTCGATGTCGGAATATCTTGGTCTGCGACTGGCTGACTATGCCAACAAGAACGGTCACAAACTCACCTGTATTACCTGGGTGAGTTCGGGCACCAGAAACTGGGCTGCTACCGATATCTTGCAGCATTATATCCAACGTATCAAACCTACCCATGTCTTTGTATGTCTGGGCAGCAACGAACTGTATACGGCTGATATGAAGGGATGTGAAAAACGCATCCGTGCCATCCTGAGCAAGATTGGTAATATACCGACGATATGGATCGGTCCGCCAAACTGGTGTGAGGATAAGGGGTACAACAAACTTCTGCGTGAGATTATGGGACCACGAGGCTATTATCCTAGCTATAAACTCACCTTCGAACGCCAGAAAGACGGTCGCCACCCAACCATGGCTTCATCTGCCATGTGGATGGATAAGATTGTTGAGTGGATGAATAGCGGACATTGTGTGCATCCGTTCCGATTGGAAATGCCGGATAAGCGTGACCGCAGATACAGACAGATAACCATCTTGCCTCCTGGAACAAAACACAGGGCTGACAGTACGGCTGTAAAGAAGGATTCTCTTTCTCTGCCTGTTGAAGGAACTTTGCCTGAGACCACAGAAAGTCCTGCTGCAACCAAGAAACCTGAAACTGCAGGAAAAGCGGCTCCGGCTGCTGCTGACAAGACAGTTCCATCGGTAAAACATGTAAACCATAAAGACTCCATATAAGGAAGAGTTCTATAAATAATATCTTCAGAAAAGACAAATGAATTATTCAACATTCGAAATAAGTGCCTTGTGGCATTGGATAGAGCGGCTGTTTGTTTATCAGGCAGATTCTCCGCTGATGATGGGCAGCATTCCGTTTGCGCTGCTCTTCATCTTCTTTCTTGCCATTTATACCCTGCTCAAGAGCTATTCGCGCACAGCCATGATGATGTATGTCATCTGCTTCAGCCTTTTCTTTGCCTATAAGGTGAACGGAATGGTGATGTGGATGCTGCCGCTTACGGCTTGCATCAATTATGCCGTAACCCAGGAAATGAGATTGCATGAGGGAAAGGCACGCAAGGCGCTGCTCACCTTCGTGGTGCTTGTAGACCTGGCTCTGCTGTGCTATTTCAAATATACCAATTTCATCATTGGCGATGTAGTCAACGAGATGTTCAGCACCAACTTCTCACTGCAGTCTATCGCTCTGCCTGTTGGTATCTCGTTCTATACCTTCCAGGCTATCAGCTATGCGGTAGATACCTATAAGCGCAAGTTTGACATGGAGGTAACGCTCCTGGAGTATTGCTTCTATCTTACCTTCTTTCCGCTGCTGATGGCGGGTCCTATCACCCGTGCCGCCAACTTGATTCCCAGACTGAAACGAAACGAGCAGGCTTCCAGCAGAATGCTGTGGACGGGACTCTTCCTCATCATGCTGGGACTGGTCAAGAAGAATATGCTGAGCGATTATATAGCACAGTTCAACAACTGGGTGTTTGATGCACCGCAAACCTTCTCGGGTTTCGAGAATCTGGCAGCGCTCGTCGGCTATCCTGTCCAGATCTTCCTCGATTTCTCGGGATACAGCGATATGAGTATCGGTGTGGCAGCCATCTTGGGCTTCTATCTGCCCGATAACTTCTATTTCCCTTACCGCTCGCTCTCGGTTACCGAGTTCTGGCGTCGCTGGCACATCTCGCTTTCCTTCTGGTTCCGCGATTATGTGTATATTCCGCTGGGTGGAAACCGGAAGGGAAAGGTGCGCATGTATTTCAACAACTTCCTCACCATGCTGGTGGCAGGCTTATGGCATGGCTCTTCCTGGATGTTCGTCATCTGGGGTGCTCTTCATGGTTTCGGACTTGTGGTGCATAAGTTCTTCAGCCGTCAGTTGGGCATTAGCATTCCCCGTACGCTGGTGGGCAATTCCCTCAGCTGGCTCATCACCTATTTATATATATGCTTTGCATGGTCGTTCTTCCGTGCCAAGGATTTGGGTGTGCTGGGGAAGATGTATGATAAGGTGGCAAATGATTTCAGCATCGATTATCTGGTGCCTTTCTTCCATGCCCGTCCTGCCTGGACGCTTTGCATCATCGGTGTCATGCTGAGTTATCTCTTTACCGAGCGTCAGTATCACCGTCTTCAGGCGCGGTTCATCCTTCTGCCTTGGGTGGCTAAACTGCTGCTCTTCATCATCTGTCTGCAGATGGTGGTGGAGGTTTCCCAGGAGAGTGTGCAACCATTCATCTATTATCAGTTCTAGTTTCGAGGGTTCATTTAAATCCCGAAAAGAACCGATGATAAGGCTTCTCAATACATTTGCCGTCATCGTTTCGAAAGGGAAGGCGATGACGGCTGTTCCTTTTAAAAACAACGTGTATAATTACGATGTTTTTCGGAAAATCTGTCCTGCTCATCTGATAAATACGCTAAAAGTTTGAGTTTCCGTTTGTTTTCTTTCTTTTTCTTTGGCGTTTTCTGAAAATATCCTTATATTTGCAGTGATTATCGCAAGATGTCAAGAGTAAGGACAATTAAAAGGTAAGATTGATGGCAACAAAAAGATACCCACTTGGAATACAGACTTTTTCTGAAATTGTGAAGGGAAACTATTTCTATGCTGATAAGACAGACATCGTTTATCGGTTGGCTCACTATGCCAAGTTCCATTTTCTGAGTCGTCCACGACGATTCGGAAAGTCTTTATTTGTATCTACCCTCCAGGCTTACTTTGAGGGTAAAAAAGACTTATTCACAGGACTCGCTATCGAAAACTTGGAAAAGGAATGGATAGAATATCCTGTGATTCATTTTGATATGAGCCAAAGCAAATACTTTGATGTCGGTATGCTCAAAAGAGCATTGAATACTTTGCTGGCTCCTTATGAGGAATTGTATGGTTTGAAAACGAATACGGAAGAATCGAATAGTAACAGGTTGACTCATATCATTGAACAAGCAGTTCGTCAGACAGGTAAACAAGTAGTTGTTCTTATTGATGAATATGATGCCCCTATGCATGATTCTATGGGAAACGATGAGTTGCAAAAAAATATTCGCAATATTATGCGCGATTTCTTTAGTCCGCTCAAAAAACTGGAGAGCAACTTGCGTTTCGTCCTTATTACGGGTGTTTCTAAGTTCAGTCAACTGAGTATTTTTAGCGAGTTGAACAACTTGAAAATTATTAGCATGAAGGATGAATTTAGCGACATCTGTGGAATCACCAAAGAGCAGTTGCTTACTGATTTTAAGGAGGGTATCGAGGAGATGGCTGAGCATAATGGCTTGAATTTCGAAGAAACCGTGGAACAGCTCAAGGAACATTACGATGGTTATCATTTCAGCCCTAACAGTCCCGATATCTTCAATCCTTATAGCATAATCAATGCATTGGACGACAAGGACTTTAATAGTTATTGGTTCTCGTCGGGTACACCTACATTCTTGATAGAGTTGTTGCAGAATAATGGTGTGGATATGTTGCGCCTCAACAAACTTTGGGTGAAGGACAGTCGGTTTGATGCGCCTACAGATAAAATAACAGATCCGATACCTGTGCTCTATCAGAGCGGTTATCTCACCATCAAGGAGTATGACAAGCACCGTCGTCTTTATCGACTCAGTTTCCCGAACGAGGAGGTAAGACAGGGCTTCTCTGAAAGTTTGGTGAATTTATAGATTAATATATATATGAAGTAACAGACAAAACAGAAAAATTGTATGAAGAAAGTATTATTCTTTATGCTCCTGATGACGGCTGTCATCGGTAGAGCACAGACATCGCTCGACCAGGCTGGAGCATTGAAACCTGCTCAGATGCAGACTGCTCTCAAGAAGGTGTATAATGAAAGCATCGATCCGATGGCTCAGATTGATGAGGCTTTGGCTAAAGCCAAGAAGAATGGCAAGTTTGTTATCTGTCAGGTAGGCGGTAACTGGTGCCCATGGTGCTTGAAGTTTGCTGATTTTGTAGAGAAGAATGCTGCGGTCAACAAGATGGTGAATGATCATTTCGAGTATATTCATGTGAACTATAACCGCAGAAAATCTGCCGGTGATGCAGCTGTAAAGAAGGCTGAGCAGCTGATGAAACGCCTGAACAATCCTCAGCGTTTCGGCTTCCCGGTCTTTGTGGTTCTCGATGAAACAGGAAAGGTTCTCCATATCCAGGATTCCAGTTTCCTGGAAGAAGGTAAGGGATATAATGAAGAAAAAGTGCTCAGATTCCTGAAGAGCTGGACTCCTCAGGCAGTAAAAGGATAAAAAAAGGTGTGTCATTAACTTATGGCACACCCTCTTTCTTATTTGTAGAAATATTTATTTGACAGCTACCTTTCTGCCGTCTACGATATAGATACCTGGACGCAGGTTAACCTGGGCAGGAATATTGGCTGAAACGGATACCTTGGTGATAAACTGGCCGCCGATACTGTAAACAGGAATCAACTTGGATTCTGACGAAACAATCGTGAGTACACCTGCAGCAGTACTGATGCGGATGTTGTTCTGGGCGGTTACCTGACTGATGCCTGTACTCTCGCCGGCACCAATCTGACCAACCTTAAACTTCACTCCGTCCAATAAGATTTCACCATCACGGTCGGTTACCCAAACATACATTTCATTTGCTGTCTGCTTTAATGTAATGGTGCGGGTTGTAGACTCACCTGCCGGTACACACATATATTCCTCAGCGCTGCTTGAGCCTTCTTTAAAGGTAGGCTTTGTGCTGGTTTTGCTGGTGTAAACGTTTATCAGACCGAGATATTCGCGCTTGCTGTCATTCCTGATGGTAATATCAAACGAATTGTCCATTTTAAGCCGGATTGCCTCGTTGCTCTTTAAGTCTGCCGAAAGCTTGTTGCCATTCAGCGTAAGCGATGTGGAAGTAGCTTCCAGTTCGAACGGAACAACGTTCTCCATATAGGCACATACATCCCAGTTCTTACCATTATCAGTACTGTAGATTTCGTAAAGAACGGTGGTGCCGACAGGGAAGGCATAGTTGAGGTTGAAATTAATATAGTTGACTTCATATCCTTCCTCTGGATCCATCGCATTCATGGTTATTTTCTCGCTCTGCGTGATTGGCTTATACGATCCGTCATCATTTCTGATACCAAGAGCAGCTAAGCCTTCGAATTTATTATAGGTAGGATTGGAAAACACGGGTGTAACCGTTAACGAGAATTTCTCTGATGCATTCTTGCGCTCGCCCTTGGTGATGTTACATTTTCTGTAATCTTCATAGGCATCAGCGTAAAGAGAATGATCTTTTACCAGCGGCTCATCCTTGATTCCGTTATCCGGCGCAATACCGATGATGATAGAGCAGTCGCGGTTATATCCGTTAGCCGATTCTCCGGCACCTGTTCCACGGACAGAAGGGTCGAGGAGGGTGATGTCGAAATAACCGTCGCTGTCGCCTGACCAACCCCAGTTGATGTGATAGAGACCTTCTCCATCAGAACCATCGCATACAAACTGGTGGCCACTATCATCAGAAGAAGCACCGCCATAGAGGATAGGACGCTTAGCCTCTAACTCACGGTCGAGAATCTCCTTCCATTCTGCCAGCGTATAGAATGAGCGGTAAACCTCCTGCAAGAGGTCGGCATCATATCCGAAATAGGTTGACATATCTTCAGGGAGTACCCATGCACCCGAAGAATCTCCGTAATCCATCCGTACTGCCGCTCCGCAATGGAACATCAGTTTGGCTACTGCATTGGCTTGAGTGGTATTATATTCCCCTTGTGTGTAGGTCGGGAGCATATTGTCCCAATCATATTTCTCACCCTTACTGATGGCTTTTACCTTGAGCTTATTGGTTGTGGTGGTATAAGCAGGAATGGTAGCCTTCAGTTCTTTAGGATACTGATAATACATCATCACCTGTGCCATAGCTGTAGCTACGCATCCTGTAGCACTCACCTTAGAACCTCTATATTTAGGACACATCTTATTATAAGGTGTCAGCTGGTTCCAGGCAATATCTCCCAAGAGCGGCGCTATCTTTGATTGCTGATAACGGCCATCAGCCTTCAGCGCTCTCTGCTCAGCCAGAATCTTTCTGGCTTTTGTATCACCCTGGGTGAAGGCTGCAACAAACTTCTGATATGCTTTCAGAAATGCTGCACATCCTTCAGTCTTCATAAGATTCTCTGAGTTGCCATGAGCCGAATAGCCCACAATCTCCGGCAGTTCATCATCACCCGAAACGATAGTGAATCCCTTGTCGGCTCCGTTGTCAAAAACATAATAGCTGGTAGCGCTCTCTGAAGAACTGCTACCATTCAGCTGATATTGCTTTCTTGCCTTGCTTACCTGCTGCTGGTCCATTACGATGCCTTGCAGGGCAGCCTGGCGCTCGGCAATGACTTGCGCCTGTTGGAAACTGCGAGGTCCTGCCCATGCCAGAATCTGAAAAAGCGTAAGGCCTACTGTCAGTAGTGCCGTACGCTTTATCTTCAACTTCATAGAATGAAAGTTGCTCTGTTTCATATCGTAATTTTATATATTACAAACCTCTTGCTTTCAGGAATCCGGAAGCATCAGGCTTCTCCATACCTGTAAAGTCGGTAAACATTTCCATCTGGTCCTTGGTGTTGCCACGGCTCAGAATCTTATCGCGGAATGCCTGACCGACGGCAGGATCCAAGGCTCCATGCTTTGCAAAGTAGTCGGCGATGTTCACAGCCAGCACCTCTGTCCAGAGATAGCTGTAATAGCCTGCTGCATAACCGCCACCCCATACATGGTTGAAGTATGATGTGCTGTAGCGAGGAGGAATCTGGGTGTTGAGCAAACCGATGTTGTGGAGCTCTTCCTTCTCGAAGGCACCTGCCATATAAGGTGAAGGCACCTCTTCTTCGCTAATCTTGTGCCAGGCAAGGTCAAGACAAGTGGCAGCCAGATTCTCGCCCAGTGAATAGGCGGTCTGGAAACTGATGCTCTTCAGCATGCGCTCTTTCAGATCGGCTGGCATCGCTGCACCGGTCTCGGTATGACGGGCGTAATGGTCGAATATCTCAGGAATAGATGCAAACGATTCGTTAAACTGGGATGGCATCTCTACGAAATCGCGGGCAACGGCTGTTCCTGAAAGAGTATTGTACTTGCAGTCGGAAAGAATTCCGTGAAGCGCATGACCGAACTCATGGAACAGGGTAGTAACCTCATCCCATGTGATGAGAGATGGCTGCCCCTCTGGTGCCTTAGCGTTGTTGCATACATTATATATAATAGGCAACTGGCCGCGCTGCTTGCTCTGCTTGGCAAAGGCGCTCATCCATGCACCGCCACGCTTGGTAGGACGGCGGAAGTAATCGCTGTAGAAGAGGGCAATTGGCTTGCCGTTCTTATCGCTCACCTCGAATACCTTCATGTCTGGGTGATAGGTAGGAATATCCTTGCGCTGCTTGAAGTTCAGTCCGTAAACACGATGAGCGGCATAGAACACACCATTCACCTGTACGCTGTCGATGTTGAAGTATGGCTTAATCTCATCATCGGTAATGTTGAGCATCTCCTTCTTCATCTTCGCAGAATAATAGAAGCGGTCGTATGGCTGCAGTTTGAAGTCCTTGCCCTCAGTCTTCTGGGCATACGCTTCTATCGCCTTGGTCTCAGCATCAGCCTTAGGAGCATATTCCTTGATGAGCTGCTTCAGGAAATCATCCACATTCTTGCTGTTCTTAGCCATCGTCTTTTCGAGCGAATAGTCGGCATAGCTGGCATATCCCATCAGTTTGCCCTTCTCTGCACGCAACTTGGCAATCTCGGTTACGATAGGGAAGGTGTTGAAATCTGGGTTGGTTCCATCGGCACGGTGGATGCTTGCCATATACACCTTCTTGCGCAGTTCGCGGTTCTGGAGATTGGTGAGGATAGGCTGTTGGGTGGTGTTGATGATGACGATGCAGTAAGGCGCCTTGCCTCCGCGGCTCTCTGCATCTTTCTTGCATTGTGCAATGTCTGCATCGCTCAATCCAGCGAGCTCTTCCTTGCTGTTCACCCAAACTACGGCGTTGTTGGTAGCGGCAGGAAGAAGATTGCCCCACTCCTGCTGCAACTCTGAGATGCGGGAGTTGATCTGCTTCATGCGCTCCATCTTCTCGGCAGAAAGGAGGGCACCTGAACGTACAAAACTCTTATAGATAACCTCAGTAAGGCGCTTGTCTTCGCCCTTGAGTTTCTTATATTCATTATCGTAAACATACTTGATGCGCTCGAAGAGTTTCTTGTTGAACGAAATCTCATTATCGAGCTCGGTCAGCAATGGGGTAGCCTTCTTCTCGGTTTCGGCGATGCCCGGAGTCTTGTGGGCGCTGGTGAGACCAAAGAAGATGTTAGTCACTTTCTCGAGCAGCGCACCGCTCTCCTCATAAGCGAGGATGGTGTTCTGGAAGTTAGGCTTCTTCTTATTGTTTACTATCTTCTGGATGTTGGCACGCTGCTCCCTGATAGCCGCTTCGATGGCTGGCAGGTAGTCGCTCTCCTGAATCTTGCTGAAGTCAGGAGCACCGAATGGAAGACTGCTCTTTGTTAAAAGAGGATTCTGACGGTTACCGCCCGCAGTCTGTGCGAACGATGAGGCTGGCATCTGCAGGAGTGTTGCTGCCAGACCCAGGGTAAGGAAAGTCTTGTTAAGTTTCATCATGTTTCTTTGTTTTGTTTTGAAATCTTCTGCAAAGATAATCATTTATTTCGGATTATCGCATTTTTATTCATATTTCTTATGGAAAACCAGCAAGCAGATGGCTCCTGCCAATGCCATCGGCACACCGATAAGGGCAGGAAAGTTGTATCCCAATCCCATCGCAACAGGAATGCCACCCAGGAAAGCACCCACGGCATTGCCCAGGTTGAAGGCACCCTGAATGCAGCATCCGCCCAGCATTTCGCCACCCTTGGCGTGCTTCACGATGAGGAACTGCTCTGGCGAACCGATGCCGAAAAGACAGACGCAGCAGATGAACATCAGCACTACTGATATCCAGCCGAAAGAAGCGAGGAAGAAGGTGAGCAATAACGATGCAGCCGCCAGAAATTGGAGATAACAGGTAAAGCGGCCCGGCTTGAAACGGTCGGCAAGTAAGGCACTCACCTGGTTGCCTACTACCATTCCGCCGCCTGCAAGAATCATCAGCAGGGAGATGCTGGCTGCGCTGAATCCGCCTTCCATCTGAAGCAGAGGAGAGATATAGCTGAACCAGCAGAGAATGCCGCCATTGCCCAGGAAGGTGGCTGCGATGATGAGCCAGGGAGCCTTGTTGCGGAGAAAGTGGAACTGTGCCTTCATTCCCTTATTCGGCAACGCTGCCACGTCCGGAACCCATCTGTGAATCATATACATCGTCATGATACCGAGCAATATGCAGCTGACAAAAGGTACTCGCCAGCTGAACGCATGACTCAGGAAGGTGCCGATAGGTACGCCCACCAGATTGGCTACCGGCATTCCTGCGCACATCATTGCCACCGCCTTGGTTCCCTTTCCCTCCTTTGCCATCTTCACAGCCACGATGGTAGCCGTTCCGAAGTAGGCACCATGAGGCAAACCCTGAATGAATCGGGCGCAGAGCAACAGCCAGTAAGTTGGGGCTACGGATGCGATGATGGCTCCTATGGTGATGATGGAAGCCAGAAACATCAATATCTTCTTGGGACGATACTTGTGCATGAGTATCAGTGAGAAGGCTCCGGCGCAGACGCCCAGCGCATAGATGGAAATGAGGTGTCCTGCCTCAGGAATGGATACGTTCATGTTGTGGGCAACATCGGTAATGATGCCCTCGATGATAAACTCAGTCATGCCAAGGGTGAATGTACCCAAAGCGAGTGCAAATAGTCCTTTTTTCATTTGTTCTTATTGATGTCAATATTATCCTAAAAAAATAGTTTCTCTCTCATATTATGTCTTTGTGAGACAATAGTTTCAGAAATCTGTGTGCAAAGTTACTCATATTCCCTTTATCCTGCAAGTTTTCTCGCAGGAATATAGTAAAGATTAACAGAATGTGTGGGGCATTTTTTTCTCTGATTTAATGTCACTATTGCCACACTTCAAGATAACCATCTGATAACTATTGATTTAAGTTTGACAATAAGGGCTTTTTTTATTGTCACCTATTGTCACTTATTGCCACGCTAGGGCTAAAAACCGGGATTTTTCAGCGAAAAACGCTGGATTTTTAAAGCAAAACATGAGATTATTGGAGAAAAAGTAAGAGATTATCGGAGGAAAAATATAAAAAAGGAGAGAAAATCAGCAAAAAGAGATAAAAAAGTCTAGTTTTTCAGCATAAAATAACAGAGTGTGTCTACCTTTCCAGTTCATAAAGATAAAAAGTTTCAGGAAAGTCAACGTGAATTATAAATAAGTATTAACTGAGTCAACTCGTCTTACAAATAAAACTAAAAGTGGTCAACTAAAATCGTTAAACCACACAGGAAAAGTCAACGCAACGTTTTGCCCAACTTTGCCCAACGCCTTGGGTACTTATGCCCAAGGTAGTTGGGCATAAGTACCCATGCTCTCGGTTATCCGTACCCATCGTTTTGGTCATTCATACCCATGTTCATGGTCATCCGTACCCATGTTCATGGTCATCCGTGCTCATGTTCGCGGGCACTATTTCAGTACGTTTTGTGTGCCGGTAAATATAGGCGCCTTCATCCTTTCTATATACATGTTTTCCATTCTCAAGCCTTTGCTGTTCTATATAGATGTGCTTCCGTTTGTTCTCGAAAGTGGATTGGGGTGTTGATAGATATGGGAAGGGGTGCTGGAAGAACCGGCATAAGTTGTTGGAAGATATAGGATAAGTTGTTGGAAGATATAACATCTGTCGTTGGGAAATATACTATCGTGAACCGCACAACAGCTGTTGTGCGCTTGCATATCAGCTGTTGTGCGAATGTCCATCAGCTGTTGTGCGCTCGTCATCCACCTGTTGTGCGGTAAGTTTATATACAGAAATGCGTCTGCATTTTTTGTTTTATGTAGCGATTTTTTGGTCTTCCAATGAACTTCATATTGATATATTTTTGGAGCCTCTTTTTGGGGTGAATATTTCGAAACCGCTGTTTCGGGAAATGGCGGTTTCGAATGCAAAGATAATAAAAATGCTTGAATATCAGCTTGTTTGTTTGCTGATTTAAGTTTTTTTATTTGTTTTGATGTTTTGTGTATTTCCGAAACCGCGGTTTCGGATGCTGATTTTTATCTTCTTTTAAAGTTCTAAGAAAAATCAATTCTTTTGATCTTTTCTTTCCTCATTTCTTATTTTTTTTACTTTTTCCTTTTCTGTTTCGAAGTTTTGCAGTACTTTTGTATCGGAATAGGAAAGAAAGATAAATAAGATGAATAGACGAAAAATGAAAACTGGGTCAATGGTGATGTTGAAAGCATCATTTCTTGTGGTGGTATTTTCTATGGGAGTGCATGCTCCTGCCATCGCCCAGAACGGACAGAACAGGAAATCTCGAAAGAAGCTGAAGGAACTGCTGATGATGGCAGATAGCCTCCGACTCCAGTTGCGACAGTCTGCCGATAGGGGACGTATGCTCCAATGGGGCGACTCTCTTCTCATGGCAGAATTGGGTAAAAGCAAGATGAGTGAGAAGAAAAAGCAAAGGTTCATGAAGCATTATGCTAAGATTCAAAGACGATTGAGCCTATACGACCGCCAATTGTTCAGAGGAGATTCCCTGTTGGCTGCCAATTATTACAAGATAAAGTATGATACCACCTACATCTCCCGTCCTCATGCCCGATGGACCATCAAACTGAGAGGTAATCTTTCGGGAGCCGATTTGGAAACTACGGCGAAGATGGATGGAACGGAAACCCATACCAAGGTGATGGCCGACTGCCGTGGAACCCTCTCCGTGGCTGTGGCTTATCGTGGCTTGGGGCTTGGTTTGGCTGTGAACCCAGCCAAGCTGGCTGGCAAGAACCAGGACTTTGAGTTCAACCTCAACTCCTACAGCAACCGCTATGGCTTTGATGTGGTCTATCTCTCGTCCAAGACATTCCATGGTCATCAGAAAGTGGGTTCCAACGAGATAGATGTCCATAAGGGAGAAATCTCGCAGAAGGCTCTGAATCTCAATTTCTATTATGCCTTCAACTACCGCAAGTTCTCTTTTCCGGCAGCCTTCAGCCAGAGCTACATACAGAAGCGAAGCGCCGGAAGTTGGATGATAGGCGCCAGTTTTGATGGTTCCAAGACGAAGGTGAAGGGTATGACCATCCGCCTTAACGATTTTGCACTCGGTGCAGGCTATGGATATAACCTCGTTCCATCCTCTCATCTGCTGTTCCATCTGTCGGCCTTGCCAACCATTACGGTGTATTCGCATGACTATACCAAGATGAGGGCAGAAGTAGAGGAGGAGAGTAGTGATACAGAGGTTCCAACCGTTCGTAACAGCATGAAATATCATTACCCGTCTGCTATCATTACCGGTAGAGGTGCAGCCGTCTATTCTTGGCGCAACAAGTTTGCCGGTGCCACTGCGGTTTATAATTTCTCTGTAGCAGGAGATGAGGATCACCTGCAGGTGAAGAGAAACAAATGGCGAGTAAGAATGTTCTTCGGATTCCGGTTCTAGGAGCATAACTACTCATGCTTATGGAGTGCTGAGTAGTATCAGACCATATTTCAAGTTACTATCATGATGATTTTTCTGACATCGTTTTGGACGTATAAAGGTAGTCAAGTAGCCAAGTCTATTCTTTCAATTATCGTAAAACAGAAGAATTTTTTGGTAAACGGAATGATTTTCTGCAAAAAGTTTGGAAAAGAGCTAGATTTTTACTACATTTGCATTCATAAAAATTAGTTTTTGATTATGACAGCTAGAGACGATCGGGAAAGGGAAAAATCGATAAGAGAAACTGTTGGTAAGTTTTTCTTTGATTTGGCAAAAACTACTTTCACCGCAATGGTGATAGGTGGCTCTGTTGCCTTAATAACAGGAATGGAGGAGGCTTTGCCTTATGCTATCTTGTTAGGTGTTGGTGTTATTTCGACAGTTTTATTGGCTGTTATTGGGTACTATATTTTAAAACATAAATAATATGGAAGGATTAATTATAATTTTGGGCGGTGTCGCAGTTTGTGCAGCCTTGTTTTTGCTGTGGATGATGAAGACCAAAGCAGGACAGAAATGGGTGAAGGAGTTATAAAATCATGGATAGTAAATGCTTTAACGGGAAAGCATAGGTTGTTCTAAAGTTTTCAGAAAAAAGGGTTGCAATCCTCGGAAAGATGGATTGCAACCCTTTATGCCTTTTTATGCAATTATAATTTATAATATTTTCATCAATCAGCTATCCTATAAATAAGGAATAGAAAACTTCACTAGACAATATCCATCTCCGATGAGTCTGCAATAAAAAATGGCTGCCAGAAGGAAAGGTTTGAAGCCTGCTTTTTTTAACTTGTCAAAGCTAGTCTCGGCTCCCAGAACTGCCATTGCCATGGTCAGGAGGAAGGTGTCCAGTTGGTTGTTACGCAGTCGGCATAGAGTGTATTTTAATATCGTTATACAATTATTTCTGTTCCAACAGTTCCTCTTCTGTTTGGTAAGGCTCGTGATAACTATCAATCTTCCTTCAGATACCAGTCCTTGATATATCCGGAATAATGCTTGGCAAACTCCTCGGCTTGTCCGGGGGCGCAAGCCTTCACCTTCCTGGCAGGAATACCCGCCCAAATCTCATGTGCAGGAACCTTGGTACCATGGGTAACTACAGCACCTGCAGCAATGATGGCCCCTTCGCCGATATCAGCCTTATCCAGTACGGTGGCATTCATACCGATGAGGGCGCCTTTTCTAACTGTGGCTCCGTGAACGATGGCACCATGTCCCACCGATACATCATCCTCCAGAATGCAAGGCATCGTACCTGTTTGATGAATGCATGCGCAATCCTGCACATTCACTCTGTTTCCACATCTGATTGCATCCACATCAGAGCGCAAAACCGCACTATACCAGATGCTGCAGTCATCGCCAAGAATACAATCGCCGGTCAGCACGGCATTCTCAGCGATAAAACAATTCTTTCCCCATCGGGGAGTCTTTCCCTCTACAGTTTTTATAATAGCCATATTGAATATATATATTATAGTATGGCTGCAACTCTGCGAATCTGTTTGAGCTTTTCAACCAAAGCATTATCTTTCCGGGCAGTATGCATATTGTATTTCATCTGCAGTTTCAGGAGAGAATCGGCAGGAATATCCAATGCAGCCTCAAACATCAGAGCTGAAGTTGTGGTAACAGGACGTTTGCCATTCAGAATTTCGTTAAGTACGGAATATCCCATACCAATGCTTTCCGCAAATTTTCTCTGCGAAATGCCACGCTCTTCTAATTCATCTTTCAAGACCTCACCAGGGTGAGTTGGGTAAAAACCATCCAATGTCGTTTTCATAATCCTATATGTTTTGTTGGTTGCAAAAATAATGCAAACGAGCGCAATGAAAGCTTGCTTTCAAACTGCCGAGTGCAGCTTTTCTTATGCAAAAATAATGCAAACCGAACGCAGAACAACAAGCTTGCTTGATTGTTATGCTGAGGTGCAGCTTATTTTATGCAAAGGTAATACTGAATTATAAGTATTCGCTATTTTTGCGAATATTTTAGTCTTTTTTAAGGGATTGATCTTCCTTCTTCATCTTTTCTTCTCCTATGTCAGTTTTTGTCGCAACCGGATTGTACTTTTGCCGCAGAATAGACAATAACTCTATATTTAATAAGGTATGGATGCAGGAAGAAGGAGGGAGTGGGGGCTCTGAAATGTGAAATATAAGAGGAATCCATAAGATTTCTTGTTAAAAGTTTGGTGGTTCATCAGATTTTTACTAAATTTGCCATTGTATTAGTGACAGGGCAGGTGAAAGTCCTCGCTTGAAGTCGCTATGATGCAGAGAAACTGACAAATTAATCTAGAATGAGTATGAATGAATCCAAACAAGCATATTATGAAAAGCTAGTTTATAATGAGTTAATGACTCATGAATTAGTGAATTACGATAGAGTGCTGGCTAAAAGTGAAACACTTGAAGCTTTATCTGATAGGCAGAAAAATTGTACAGTCTCTGCTTACTCTGATTATAATGTGTTGAAGAAGGCTTTTATTGTAGTTATAGATTTGCTAAAGTTGGTAGAAGGAAATGATTGTGTTGTTATGGAAGGAGGAACTCGAAATCGTGTTTTTCATTATGTAGGAGAAGGGCCTGATCCTCTAGGCAACACCAATTATCGAATGATAAAGGATGTAAAGCGTTATTGGGAGTTTTGTCAAGATTCAGGTGGTTTTTTCCCTGAAGCTTGGCTAGATTATTTTTTTAAAGATACGTTGAACTTACAAAAATTGAAGGAACGTAAAAGAAAACCTCTGGTTTGTGTAGGTTTAGATCGTTCTTTAACACATTTAGAATATTTACCAAATTTATATGAAGCAATAAAGAAAAGGCAAGTTTTAAAAATTTCTTATGCGGAACGCTATGGTGATAGAACAGAGTTGATATTCCATCCTCATCTCTTGAAAGAGTATAATGGTAGATGGTTCATCTTGGGAGTGAATGAAGATGGTAATTATGGAAAGTATTCCGTAGACAGAATCTATAGTTATTGTATAGTTGATGGGGTGGATTATGTTCCAATAAAGGAAGGTGAATATAAGTATTGGAATCAAATAATAGGAGTTTCTCATCAAGAATGGACTGATGTGGTACATATAACGCTTAAAACGCATTCTCTTTATAAGCATGGATTGTTTGTCAGCAAGCGTTTTCATGAATCGCAACATGAAGTTTTAGCTTTTGGAAATCATGATGGCGAAGAATATGGAATGCTATCTATAGATATTGTACCAAATAAAGAATTTTATGGTCGTATGTTGCTGTATGGGGATGACATAGAGGTTGTTTCTCCTTCTGATGTGAGAGAGCAAGTTAAAAAGTGAATAGAGGCTTTGCGACAGCGATACTCAACATAAATGGACGAAATAGTAAGTTTATTAGTGCGGCACTAGTATAATAGAAAAAATGTTTGTTCATTATGGAAAATAGTCATATCTTTGCACTCGAAAGTGCATTCTAAGGTGGAATAAACTTTGAGTTTAGCTTTATCTTTTAGGTAATGTGCAATTTAGAACAAAAAAAAGAATGATTATGAAAAAGCAAAAAAGTAATAAAGGCTGGGATTTCCTCGACGCATGTACTTCTGAACAGTTGAACCTTTTAAAGGAAGTTCTTTTTATCGATGACAAAAAGAGAATCTCTATCGATTTGACTGATGGAGAATGGAAGCGAATGGAAAGAAAAGTCGGTAAGGCAGAAATAATAAAAGCTTTATCGGTGGATGGTAAGAATATAGATTATTATGTCTATTTGAAGCATGTTGCAGATATACTGAAAATCAGTAATATGCATAGCAATAGTTTCGTGGATTATGAGGATGCTATACTTCTTGCTTGCTTAAGGCAACTGGCATTAAAGAAACCTGTTTTTTTTAAAAATAATTATAATTTGGCAGCAAGCTCTGCTAAGGATGTTGTGGAAGAGTTGGAAGTTAGATTTACGACTTCGCCAGCTCTCAGAATATCTTTGCCTGTAGTTTTATCTGCTATCTATGCAGAATCTTTGTCCCTATCAAAAGCTTCAAAGAACGTGATAGATGATCGCTTGAAAGTCTTAGGGGTATTGTCTTCTTTTGGTACTTATAATATTGCATCTTTAGCTACTGTTTATACAATGTAAGTATCCGCTCAACGCCGTATTGCATATCTCAAAAAAATGTTGTACCTTTGCACGGCGGCATCATTTTTCTAATTTTGAGACAAGAATACGCAATTTAGCCCTCCATCAGCACAAGCTAATGGA